>JASFGZ010000249.1:0-6970 GCA_050123495.1 Desulfobacterales bacterium | reverse complement strand
TGCCTCAATACGAGCCAATAACAGCTCTATTTGTTTTGTCTGTTCAGCCCTGTTTTCGGATACACCTTCAGTGCTTACAAAACTGATGATGAATCCGGCAAAAACAAGTAAAATTAGACTGTGGGTTCTCATTCTAACCTCTATTCAATTGAGCAAGCCGGCATTGTTGTTACTCAGGAAGAGATATGCACTGTTCAGGATCTAGCCTTAATTCTTTCCTTATTTAAGGCTTCTAAAAAATCCCCAGATCTCATCACACGCATTGATGTCGCGGCTGGTTCGACCGATGCGCCGTACCGGTAGGTACTGACGCCCATCCGGCCAGGTGTGCCCGCCACCATCAATCCGATAAAGCACGACTTTGGACTCAGCAGCACACCACGCGTATTCAATTTTTGTAACGCGGGTGCCATCTGCGGCGAGGTCTGGAAACTCGGTCACCGTTGCTTCAGCGCTGCAGCGATTCTTGTTCTTCCAAATACTGATCGTCTCATCTGTTGATAGCACGTGGCCCCGTTGCTGCCGTAAGACAGTGATTTGCCCGCCGTTGTAAGGGACCAGCGGATCCTCGGTACCGTTGAAAATAACGAGGCTTACTGCTGATTCAGAACGGCAAAGCGGCTTTATTGCGGATGGAATCTGGGCTGTGACAGGTGCAATGGCTCGAATTTTATCGGGCAGGCTGCACCCCAGCCTGAATGCCATAAGCCCACCGTTTGAGATTCCGGTGACGAAGATTCTGCCGGAATCAATCGGGTATTCGAATACAAGATGTTCGATCAATGCACGAAAAAAACCGACATCATCGATGCCTTTGCGATGAGCCCCGGAAATCTTGTCGGTTCGGCCATCGTTCCAGGATTTGTCAATTCCCTGGGGATAAACTACAAAAAATCCATCGCGATCGGCCAGCTGGTTGAACTTTCTTTTTGTTAACCGAACCATCCCGCGATGGGTACCCCCACCGCCATGTAACACCAAAAGAAGCGGTCGTTTACCCGGATGGGCGGGCGTTAGGGGCGGAGAATAGATCAGGTATTTACGCTCCAGCCCATCATGGCTGAAAGTGCCCCCCGAAGGCCTGGTCGTATGGGCACAGGAAAGCAGAAATGAGGTTGATAGAGACAGAAGCGCTATTGCAACGGCTAAATATTTCATTTTTTTTCTAATCAGAGGGTGTCTCCTCTAAGCGATGCCACCACTCACGAAAGATCCGACCTTTCCCATCAGCTGAAAACTCGATTTTGAAGATCCCATCAAGCTTTACCCTTTTGCCTAAAATTTGGAATAAACATGGGCGTCTTATTTCTGTAATGAAGATATTCCTCACCGAGTCGTTTTGCGAGCTCAGGTTCCTCGATAGCTTTTAATTCGCAGACATTTATAACGATAAAAAGGGGTGTGAATATGAAAGTAAAACTAAAAGATCCGATTAAAATGCCCAAACCAAAAAGGAGTATAAATACGCCTGAAAGCATCGGGTTTCTTGCATAAGCGTAAGGTCCGCTGGCAACTAACTTGGGCGGAGGATTAAAAGGCACGGGCGTTCCCTTCACTTTAAGAAAATGCCGAACTGACCATCCCATTAAAGACAGTCCCAGAAAAAGTATCGGTGAAGATAAAATAATATTAAACGGCCTTGAAAAAAGTTGAGGAAGCTTTAGCAGGTTATCTAATTGCAAGGCCAAGAGGACAAACAGCGTTATAAACAAAGCAAAGAAAATTGCCCCCACAGGCGTAAGAAGATTACGAACTTTCTTACTGCCTGTGGCGATCTTATAAAGAAGATCAACCAATTTTGTTCTTAAATAAGCAGACATAACATCCATTCAGACTAGAACCCATCTCAAAAATGTGGATCAGTGTTCCCCGCTTAAAAGCGGGATCGCACATCTTGATTTAATTCGTTAATGTGTTCATCAGGGTCCCGCTGACGCGGGAATACATATCTAATCTTAAAAATTAATGTATGCATCAAGGCGTCCTGTGAATTGAAAATCTTGTGTCCGAGGGTACACGGAGTACGTGTCCTTCAATTCGCGGGACAACGCAGCCATGGGCACTTAGACCCTTTTTTGAGAAAGGTTCTAAATCAATCCTCCGATTAAAATAAGAACTGCCGAAGTGGTGAAAATGAATGGACATAATTTAAATGGCAGAAAGCTAATTTTAAAGCCTGTGAACAAAGATACCACGGCCATGACCAGAAGCATCAGGGCCGAAATGAAATAAACAGCCGTTGCGACAGTATTTGATGGATCGATAACGGTTGCTGCAGCGACCAGAACACCTATAAAAATTAATGCAAGACCTTCAATAATCCACTCCATTGTAATAATGCGCTTATTATCGATGCTGATTTCTCCAAATCCCTGAACAACAGATTTCGTCGGAAAGAGGTGAGCTACCCCCCAAATAACCGTGAGACCGGATCCAAGATACAGGAGCATTAGGTTCATCATTCGACCTCCTCATTCTTTCCGTTCAAAGCTTCAGGTTTGTCTATTTCTGAGGCTCTGCTTGCATTAATTGGAGATAATCCTCCTTAGTTTTGACTTCAAGCGTCCGGGGTAATAAATTTTTGTACCAAAAAATCTGTTTGGGCAGATTGTTATACTCGCTTACTATTGAATTATAGCTTTTTAATAAATTGGAAAATTTAATTCCTACTTTTTCCGATTTTTTTAAAAATTCCTCTATTTCTTTTAAAAGCGTTTTGCGGGTCTCATCATTTATTTTTCGACTTTTGAAAATTATGTATTTCTCCCCTAATTGCTGCATTTCAATTAAAACTTTTGAGAATGCGACTAAGCCCTCATCATACATCGAGGATCTTGCATACAATTTTTGTTTTTCTTTGTATCTAAAGTAATCATGGATAGAAATAATGGCGGTCACAAACAGAAGGACAAGAATCAATATTTTGATGGCTGTTTTCATTATGGAGCCCCTGTTTTCGCTTGAACCTGTCTTAAAAATGCTGTTGCGTGGAAATTTTTCTCAGATGACATCTAGTATATAAAACTGCTTTGCAGTTTCAGAACTTTGCGAGGAGGAACTACAAATTTGAGAGAAGTTTTAAATACCTTAGCATACCATCGGCATATTTCAAAATAAATACGCCCGCCCGCGGTTGCGTCAGTTAATTTAGAGTTTCATTTTGGACATTGGGGGAGATGACTAGCTGAGATTTTTCTTTTTGGTAATGGTAGGATTTTACCAGAGCTTTTACAAATTCAAGGTTCTTTGTGGCTGTCCCGGCGAGACGGATTCCAATATTATACTGGCCGGAATCATTCCTTGTGCACCAGACAACCTCGCCTTTAACTTCTATTTGATTATTGGCTAAATCGAAAAACATCAAGGAGATCGTTTCTGAGGTAATTGCCTCTAAGGCTTCAATCTGGATTCCGGTTTGACTCACATTTCGAACAACAGCCACATTGTATCCGATTACCTTGCCCGTTGAATCTTTACTTAAATAGGAAATCGGATCAAATATTTGAACCCGTGAATGTTTTCGTCTTTCTTTTCCCATAATCTTAATATCGGCTTTTGGGTTGGAATCTTTATTTAATTTAAGATCTTAAGAAATTTACCGAAATTGCCGATATTAGATCTATACGTTGTTTTATTCGCTAAACAGTTGATTTTACGCAAAAAATATTAAAGTTCGGTTGTATCCGCGGAAAGGTCATAGCGAATTGAAAGTACCAGAATTTATAAAGAAATCCTCAGCAAATCAGCTCAAAATCGATAAAAATACAGTTGAACACATCATTGATGGCACCATTGTTATCAATTCAATTGAATTGATGCTTGACGCGATAAAAATATTTCCTGATGAACCCAACCTGGTGCGAATGTATGCGGGTTTGCTCACAAAAAACAGGATGCCAGATGCTGCTGCAAAAGCCTACAACCGGGCCGCCAAACTATATCTGGAAAACAATAAAATACTGCCGGCAATGGTTTCAAAAATTTCTCAATGGCATATTGAGATGCCTTCCGATGAAGATGTGCAATCTTTTCTATCCGAGCTAAATAGCAACAATAACAAGACGCTGCCGCTTGGACACTTCTTTTCCAAATTATCTATCCAAGAGTTAAAGGCGTTTTGTTCTCTTTTTGAAAATATACGGTTGTCGTCCGGACAGATTGTTAAAGAGATTGGTGATCCGGAAGACCATCTATTTTTTGTTGTATCCGGCCGGTTGAAAGATTCTATTTACCTGACGCTGCAGAATCAAAGAAAGATTTTTCGAAAACCCATATTAACGCTGGCGGAAAATGATTTCTTTGGAGATATCTACCCCTTTAACAAAGAGCAAAGATCTCAATCCTATATTGAAACACTTGAACCTGTGGAGTTGGTCAGAATACCCAAAGAAAAACTCATGCGAATCGGCCGCAAATATCCGAATATTGAGCTCGGGATTATAGACTTATTAAATATTCGTACACTCGCTGATGAAGATGTACCATCAGACCAGATCCGAAAGGAGACCCGGCAAAAATTCGCATTGAAACTGCAACTCGAAATTTATCCGGAACATTCACCGGACGAAGCGATTTACATAACAGGCGATTCTGAGGACATCTCGATCGGGGGTATGAGCATCATTATCGATCCAACAGAATCCGATAACAACCCTGCTTTTTCCTCTCTCGATCAGGCCGTCACAAATGCTAAAATAGACGTCAGCGTCATAACCCACACCCTTTTGCTGAAAATTTCCGGCAAGATTGTTTGGAGTCGCGAGCTTGTCCATTCTGGAACCAAAACATTAGCCATCGGCATGCAGTTTGATGAAATGTCTCCCAGGATCCGGGGTCTGTTATTCGCTCTATTTAGCAGCCTGGATTGAATTTCTCTTGACATTTAAATATTTTTCAAAATAATAAGCGCCTTATAGTGCGCTTTTGTGGAGTTCAATCTCACTTCTCCGCTCGTTCTCATTATCAATTCGCCTCTCGATTCAAGTAGACCTGATATCCGCCTGTGTATCTATGATTGCTTTTCCCGCAGATCAATTGGTGTTCCGGATACCTCGAATTTCAAAATTCAGGCTTTGAAACGAAGGTATGCCCAGGTAAAATACATCACACCTTAAACCCTTAAATGAAAGGAGGGAACCATGGCGAATCGGGCACTTTTTTTGGGTTGGAATCGTCCCGCAAGGGGCCGCGAAGAACAGGCGATGAAACTGTGGGGCAAAACAATGGCGTATTACGGCAAATTGCAGGCTGAAGGTCGAATTGAAAGCTTTGAACCGGTAATCCTTACGGCGCATGGGGGTGATCTGAACGGTTTTTTTCTCATCCGAGGCGATGCTGAAAAGCTTAGTGAGATCAGGCGCGAAGATGATTTTGTTAATTTCGTTATCGAAGCGGGTTACTGTCTGGATGGTTTCGGAGTTGTCACCGGCTATATCGGAGAAGGATTGGAGGCTGTATTTAATAATTGGTCGAAGCTTGTAACCGGGCAATCACAATGATTTAAAGATGGTCGCTGTGTTAATCAATAAAGGCAGGGCCAGCGGTGGCCCTGCCTTTTTTATTTGACCTGCCTCATTTTAATGAGGTATAGAAACCCCCTGAGGGCATAAATCTGCGAATCCAGCTGACCCGAAAATATTTTATTCCGGCAAAGCGGCGCAGGGTTACGTTCTCAAATCGCATTCCTTATAGGTTGTAACCTTTCTCAAATCCAGGCATAGCAGTGGTTTTGACAGGCTAGCGGTTCTCTTCTTTTTAAAGAGCAACCCCAATGATTTAATTTATAAATACCCGGCCATTTACTTATCTTTAGGCGCTTAGCAATAAGAATTACTCCCTGAAGGAGTCCCGGTATGATGAAAAATTTTATAAACGACAGAGGAGGCACCCGCTCAGGGAATGACCGGCGCCAGAAGAACACGATTTACGTTAGATTGGAGCGCCGAGCCGGTAAAGATCGCAGGTCAGGCAACGACCGCCGGGAGGGTTCAATCCAGCATTACGGCATCGAGCGCAGAGATATCTACAGGAGAAAAAGCCAAGATAAAGTGTGAAACCAGAAGGAAGAAACGATGGCAACCCGGGACAAATGTTGGCTGCTGCAAGAGGCCCTCAAGATTGCCGAACTCAGGCGTTTTGAAATTCACGGCCCCGAAGAAGAACTGGCAAAGCTCCGTGAGCCCCTGGCTGAATTTCAGCCCCAGTTTTTCACCCTTGAGTAAGGTCTCCGCCGCTAAGGGTTTCGCAATAGATACTACCGCCAATTCATCTCTCACCTAAGCCCGGCCTTGCGAAGTGCCGCAATATAGCGCTCGATATCGGCCTTATTCTTATAGGGGAGTGTCTTTGAATAAGATTCGAGATTGAAGCGGGGATTGATCCGGAGGACCTCTTCGGCTTCAGCGGCAGCCTCTGCATGACGATCTAATGAGCTGTAACAGGCCGCCAGAAAAGCATGAGCAATCAAATAATCGGGGTTGACGTGTACTGCCCTTTTAAATGTTTCAATTGCTTTGTCATATTTACCGGTCATAAAATATGCACGACCTAAAATCCAAAAAGAATAGGCCGGTGGAGTTGGTGCGAGACGTATTGACTTCTCTGCATATCCAATACCCTCTTCCCACCTGCCAGCACAGCCTAAAGACCCTGCCATAACAGAATTGTTTTGAGCCGAATTTGGGTTGAGAGTGATGGCACGCTCCATTTGAGCGATACTCTTTTCATGCTGACATTTCACAAGATATATGGCACCTAACAGGGTGTAAGCCGCATCCAGGGTATCATCCATCTCGATAGCCTTTTGTGCATATTTATCCGCCATTTTAATAGATTCGGCCCGAGTCTCAGCCCATCCATACCTCGCATCATAGAAGTGAGTCCAACCCAAACCCACATGCGCGCGCGCATACCCGGGATCTAAGGCAATGGCTTCCTCATACAGCAACCGTGCTCGGACGTTTTTTTCTTT
>JASFGZ010000248.1:0-6975 GCA_050123495.1 Desulfobacterales bacterium | reverse complement strand
TATCGATACGGTTAGTCAGTCCATGTCGAAACAATGGATCTGGCTTTGGGTGCTGTTCGTCTTCGCGATCGCTGTACGATACCGGCATAAGGCACAGGGCGCAAGGCATAAGGAAAATCGATTGCGCAATGTGTGGATTGAAGAAAAAAGAGAATCAAGCTCAGACATCAGATATACCGCGTATGGCGCATAGAACAGGATATAAAAAATAGATTCAGTTCCGCATTTTAGCCTTGTACCTTGAGCCTTGCGCCTTGTGCCTTTAAGAGCGCTGCGCTTTAAGAGCACTACATTTGAGGAGCGGCTCTTTGAGCCTTGAAGATAATGTAAAAGGACTGAGGACTGAGTGCTGAGGTCAAGGGAGCCACCCTGCTGGCTGTCTTCTGAATTCTGACTTCTGTCCTCTGACATCTATCTTCTGTTTTTTTAGGTGAGACTGGCACATAGTTTGCTAATATATGATTGGCTGAAATCCAGCTTTATTGTGTGATTTTTAGGGAATTTGGCAAAAAAAAGATAAGACCGGGATGGAATATAACCTGTTTGAATTTAATGAAATATTGAATCGGAGTTGAAACAATGCCGAAAATTGATCGGGCCTTTCGAAAAAATGAAAATTTTGTTTTCCGTCAAATCGATGACGAAACCATTCTGGTGCCGATTAAAAACAATGTGGGTGATATGGAATCTATTTATAATCTCAATGAAGTCGGCGCATTCGTGTGGGAACATCTTGATGGAGACAAAAAATTGCTCGACATCAAAACTATGGTAGCAGAAGCGTTTGAAGTGGCCCCGGAAGACGCCGAAAGGGATTTAATGGAGTTTGTGGGTCAATTAGAGGAAATCGAAGCCGTATTTGAAATGCCCGATGTGAACTAAAATGATCTAAACCTAAACTGAGCGTTTAAAATTTTAAAAACGGCTTAAACCTTTTATTTTAAAGGAATCCTATCGATTTTAATTTTTAAAATTTGAAACGCTCAGTTTAGGCTAAAGTTATTCGCAGATTAGGTCGAATATTAATTTATGAATTAATCCGAATAAGCTGAAAATAAAATATTTGCCAAAAGCAAAAATTTTACCATTTATAATTAATTAATGCAGGAGGTGAAAGCAATGGAAATTAAAAAAAGAAAAAAATATGTCAAACCGAAAGTGACTAAAATAAAATTGGATGCCAAATGTGCCGTTCTTGGAGGCTGTAAAATATCAGGTGACTCCGGTCCGGGTGGGAGTGGATGTGCACCTCCTCCTTTATCGTTACCTTGCAATAGCATCTCGTCCTAGCAGTGAAAGTTATCAGGTGGCGTTGAAATATCTCCCGAAAAAATGATCGAGAACACTAAATTTACAATCGGTGATATCACCATTTCTATTGTAGGGGATTTCCAAATGAATGCCCTGGAAATCCCCTCTGCCTACCGGCCATTTATAGATAACCGTAAAACGGATATCACACTTCGGTTGCACGAAAAAAATCATTTACCAAAAGCCGGAAAAAAAATTTTTGAAAGTCCGCCGATCTGGTCTCTTTACCGCAATAATGGGACCTCTATCCTAAGAATCTTTGAAAAAATACCCTGCCATGGGCGAACTCTTGTTCTGAATCAAAATATTGAAGATACAGATCTTTATTTTGATGATCCTACCAGCAAATATTGTAATCCTTTTTATGGCCCTGCCGTGGAGCTTCTAATGGTGAACTACCTTGCGCAGGGCAGGGGGATCATCATTCACGGCTGCGGCATCAAACAGGATGATCGCGGCCTTCTTTTTGTGGGTGAGTCCGGAGCCGGTAAAACCACCATGGCGAGAATTTGGAGCCGGGAATCGGATATTGAGGTATTAAGTGACGATCGGACCCTTGTACGCAAAAAAGATGATCATTTTGTGATGTACGGCACACCCTGGCATGGTGAAGGCAAATTCGGCTCGCCGGGCAGTGTCAAACTGGATCAGATATTTTTTATCAAGCACGCCAAAGAAAATACGATTTCAAAAAGTAATAATGCGCATTCGGTGACACAGTTTTTACAATGCTCCTTTCCGCCCTTTTGGGATGTCGCCGGGATGGAATATTCTATGGATGTTTTTAGCGAATTGGCTGCTGCAATATCCTGTCGGATGCTGTCTTTTAAGCCGGATGGTAGTGTTATCGAGTTTATAAAGGCCCAAGGCACAAGGCACAAGGCATAGGGCAGACGTAATGAAATGGTGTGTTCATCGGTCTCTGTCAAGTAAAAACTAGAAAAGGAGGAAATAAAATGGGGAAATTCCAGGATTTAAAAGTATGGCAAAGGGCAAAAAGATCTTGCGGTCTATATTTATATATTAACTGGTAAAGGAGCATTCGCAAAAGATTACAGTCTTAGGGACCAGATTCGAAGGGCAGCCGTTTCAATTCCCAGTAATATTGCTGAGGGAGATGATCTGGGCACGGACAAACAAGCTATAAAATTTTTCTATATTTCTAAAGGATCATCTGCAGAGGTATTAACTCAGGCGATCATTGCTCACGAAATTGGTTATGTCAATCAGAAGGAATTTGGACATATAGAGGGTGAGTGTAAAGCGATATCCGGCATGTTGACACGTTTAATTGGTGCTCGGTCTAAATCATAATCCTTGTGCCTTAAGCCTTACGCCTTGAGCCATTGAATTAATAAACGACGGCCTGCGATGAAGATTGGATGAAGTTAGATTAGTGAGACTGGGTAATATTGATGAGCTCCATCGAATACCAAATACTGCTGGCAGCCAGTCGCATTGAATCCTGTGAGGAGCAACGGCAAAAGCTGCTGGGATTAATAACGACTCATTTTGATCAGGATCAGCTTGTCGAAATGGCGGTTCGAGAAGGTGTGGCGGGTCTTCTTTATAAAAATCTAAAAAAATCCGGGGTGCTCGGGTATCTGAAGCATCAGCATATCGGGCGTTTACAGTCCGCATACTATCTTACCGTGCGTTTTAACCTGAAGTTGATCCACGATTTAAAAGAAGTCCTCCAGCAATTGAACAAAAAGAATATCAAAGTAGTGCTGTTGCAGGGCATACATCTTTTACAGCAAATCTACAAAGATATCGGTTTAAGACCTCTGACGGACATCGATCTATGGGTTTTGCCCGAAACCCGTCATGCTGTTAATGGGGTGCTAACCGGACTGGGTTTTGAAAAAGACCGGCTTTATCCGAATATCTTCAAAAAAGCCTCAGCGATTATTGATATAAACACCCATATTTTTTGGGCGGACCGTATCCAGAGTCGGAAAAAGCTTATCAACGAAAAACAGGAGGCGCTTTTTCAAAACTGCCGAACCATCGATTTTGAAGGACAAAAGGCATACAGTCTCGGCCGGATAGATCAGATCATATATTTAAGTTTGCATACGATCAAACATTATGCCGATCGATTGATCTGGCTGGTGGACCTTAAAAACCTGCTTCAGGATTGGCAGGCGTCTGATTGGGAACTGCTCCGCACTCGCTGCAAAGAGCTGGGACAGGAAAACGCAGTCGATTACGTCATGTTTCTGCTCACACAGTTATTTGATTTCCGGGAGCCGATCGCTGCTGTGGCTAGTATAGACTTTAATCATCTGAATAAATTCGAAAAAATGATTCTGCAAAATCGTTTACATGGGAAGCCCCTACCGGCCTGGTCACCGATGTTACTGTTTACGTCCGGGAAGGGTTTTTCTAAAAAAGCAGCGTTTATCTTTGAAAGTTTGTTTCCGAGACCGGAGATCCTCAGGCAGGTATTTGCAAATACCCCGGACCTTAAAATATGGCAGCTGTACTTGAAAAGAGCGCTGCAGCTCGTCGGCCACGTCAAGTTATAGAAAGATCCTCACCACCCGTTTATCTGCCTATTCGTAATTGGCAGAGCTTCGTTAAATAATCCCAGGATATATTTGTTGCCACAGACCCACACGGACTCACACTAACCTTTGTCTTGGTCGACGCTGACCAAGACAAAACTGTCATTCGCTTCGCGAACAGTAAAACTGCTGCAAAGTTAGTTCCTGGATAATCTCCATATTTGTGTATGTCTGTGTGGGTCTGTGGCTAATTAAATATCTGAGGAATTCCTCAGCCGGAAAGTAAACCCGCGCGGCAGACAAGTCTGTGGTGAAAAAAAGGTCCGGGAAATTTAATTTTGAAAAATGAATTCGACTCTGCGATTAAGCGCCCGGCCGTATTCATCTTCGTTTGAGGCCCTGCTAATCTCAAATCCATATCCCACCGGAAGCAATCTGTCTTTTTCGACGCCTTTTCGTACAAAATAATTCTTAACTATTCGGGCGCGCTTTTCAGACAGGATTCGATTATATTCGGCAGGTCCGATATTGTCGGTGTGACCCTGTATTTCAACTTTAGCTTTTGGATACTGCGATAGCATAACGGCCACATCATCCAGCACGGAATAATACTGCGGCTTGATTTCGAAACGATCGAAATCGAACAGAATATCTTTCATCTCGCCGGGTTTTTTTTCTCGCATTTCAGCCCCATTTATTACCTGACGGTTTGTGTTCTGATGATTATTGAGACTTGCAATTTTCGATCTTTCGGAGCAGCCGTCCTGGTCGACCCTAGCGCCTTTGGGCGTATCCATGCAAATGTCCGCAAAGTCGGGTATGCCATCTCCGTCGCTGTCTTTTTCGGGGCGATCGATATGGCTGAAGTTCTTTAAAACCATTTTAGGGGCATTGAATTGGATGGTCTTTAAACCGGATTGCGAGATAGAGAACTCGGAGATCGTATCCGGTGCCATTCGGATCTGGTTCGGTTCTAATTTCCCGGCGATCAGATCGCCATTATTAAGCAGGATTTTTGTATCTGCCTGATCGTCATTTATAAATTCTATTCGATTGATATCATTCGATTGAACCTTTTTTGTAAGGTAGTTGGCGCGAATGCTGATAATGGGATTTAAGAATCTGCCGGAAAAGCGGTCGTTATTTTTCATCGTAAAGATAGTGGTGGTAACCGGATAACTGGGTCCTTGACTTTCACGCTTTATCCGCCGGATATCTTCTTTATTGAATTCTTTTGTTTCCCCGTTGTCCTGAATAAATTTTACACTGGAATCTACCCAGGAACCGCTGAATTGATCATTATTGATTGTATTTACGATCCATCTTTCAGCAGATTGATTTTCAAACATTAGACTTTTCAGAAATTCGTTCTTGATGAGAATGTTACCGTAGGGCGTTTGAAGCGTGAAAGTTGGATTCTGCACCGTTCCGAAAAGTTTATCGCCGTTTTTAATATAAACGATATCGGCCTGTCCGAATTGCGGACAGAACAAGAAAAATACTGCCAGGATGATTATAACGCGTACCACTTTATTCATTGATCTTATCCCCCCGAAATTTTTTTCTAAAAAATTTCAAAATTCCATAGTTTTGAATTTTTAAATATAGAATCTAGCTTATTCTAATATTATATCGGCTAATATTTCCTATACTTAATATATATTTCACTAATATTTACGCCGTTATGTTTCTTATGCTATATTGACCGCAAAACATAATATTTTATTAATTATTCCAGATAGCTAAAAAATATTTCGATCAATCTGCAAAATTCACAAATTGAGCGCATGCGCTATCAGTCCTCAATTCGGCCCTTGGGTTATGTCTGTTATCGGTCGCTGATCTTTAGATGAAATGGACAAAAGAGGCGTAATGGGTTTTACAGGGATAGGGGAATGCGCTCAGATAACCGCCGCAATCGTGAAGATAGCCAGATTTCCGAGGGAATGGATCGTAATCGGAACCAGTAAATTTTTCTCCACCTCATAAGAAACCGCAAACAGGATTCCGCCGATGACCTGTGTGATCGGTAAGGTATGCCCGGAAGTGTGTGGCAGGACAAAAAGCACGGTGCTTACAATTATAGCCGTCGAAATTCCCCATCTGCGGAAAAATCCATACAGGATACCACGGAAAAAAATTTCTTCTGCCAGCGGCGCGAAAAATGCCCCGATAATGAAAAACAGTATTAAATTCAGTGTGTCATCTGGAAGTTGCATCTGAAAAAGTGCCGGCGCATTGATGCCTACAAGATAAATAATCCCTATTATCACACCGGCTGCAGCTCCAAAAATAACAGCCCAGAGAACACCTTTTTTTAATCCTTTTGATATGTCGGCGAGGCTTAGTCCGATTGCCGAAAAACCCTTTTCGCGAATATTTACCAGGATAAGTAGAAAAATAATTTCGGCAAGACGTGCCAATCCCAGACCGATCAGAGGAGCGATAAGGTTCTGATAGCCAACAAGGCGCACCATAATTTCAATTGCAGCGATGGCTGATATTGAAATGATAACGGTGTCTATTTTTATTTTGTTTGCTTCCATCCAAGAGATCTCAATGCCCGATAGCCATACCACTGGGTGTACCAGTTATTGGATGTCTCAATTTTTTCGATAATTTCAGCGATAGCCTGTTTATTTCCTCTTTGGCCTAGCGCATAGAATGCCATGCTTAAGACATTGGGATGCGGGTCATTTAAAAAGTTTAAAAGATCCCGGTAAGTGGCAGCCGAACGGGAGCTCGCCAGTGTCCTTATAAACCAGTAACGCTCGGGGATATAAGTGCTGGCTAATAATTTTGGGTAAGCCTGAAAACTGCTTATCTCCAACCCCTTCTCGTCAATCACCTTCAACGCTGCAACACGTTTTTGCCATCGGCCGGAATTCAGAGCATCCGGCAGGTTTTTTATCGAATTTTCAAAACTTCTATCGAGATGAAAAGAAAGAAAAAGAATAAGACACAACGCAAAGATTATACCAGAAGCAATGATAGAAGATGTTTTTATATTTAAAAAGAGACTAAGGAAAATGCTGATTAATCCATGCCCGATGACATAAACGGCAATTGGAAGACCGACCAACAGGGACAGAAAGGTGATCCGGCGAAAAATAGGGTGTACATCGCTTTTTTTTGCAAATAACGCGATTGCTTT
>JASFGZ010000247.1:0-6994 GCA_050123495.1 Desulfobacterales bacterium | reverse complement strand
CTTCGATTTCGATAAATCCGCGGAGCGGCGGGATACCGCCAGTATGAAGTGGGACAAGTATAAAGGCAAAGATATTATTCCGCTGTGGGTTGCCGACATGGATTTTTGCTCACCGCCGGCTGTTATCGATGCGCTTCAGAGGCGAATCGCCCATGGGGTGTTTGGTTATACGATTCCGCCGCCTGAGCTAAACAAAATTGTGGTTGCGATGTTGGAAACCGAATATGGTTGGTCGGTGAAACCGCAATGGCTGGTGTGGCTGCCGGGTCTGGTAACCGGATTCAATATCGCCTGCCGGGCAGTCGGTGAAGACAATGATGCCGTGATGACCGCCACGCCGATATATCCCCCATTTCTTTCCGCTCCCGGCAACTCCCGTCGCAAGCTGGTTAAGGTGCCCCTCCGGAAAGAACAAAATCGATGGGGATTTGACTTTGACCGCCTTGAAAGCGCAGTTACATCCGACACGCGTCTGTTTTTGCTTTGCAATCCGCATAATCCTATCGGGCGGGTATATACCCATGACGAATTAAATGCCCTTGCCGCCATTTGCGAAAAGTACGATATCGTAATTTGTTCAGATGAAATTCATTGCGGATTGTTGCTGGACAGCGATAAAACCCATATCCCAACCGCTACACTTGCGCCGGAGGTGGCTAGACGAACCATTACTCTGATGTCGCCCAGCAAAACGTTTAATTTGCCGGGATTGGGATGTGCATTTGCGGTTATATCCGAGGCAAAACTTCGCCGTCGCTTTATGGCTGCCATGGCGGGGATCGTGCCTGGAGTAAACACTCTGGGCTATACAGCCGCAGAGGCGGCCTATTGTGATTGTAAAGAATGGCATGCCGGCCTTCTGGATTATCTGCGTGCAAATCGAGATAGCGTCGCGCGGGCCGTCAACCGGATGCCGCTGCTCTCCCTGACGCCGGTTGAAGCAACGTATCTGGCCTGGATCGACGTACGATCCAGCGATTTAAAAAATCCGGTCGCATTTTTTGAAGATGCCGGTGTGGGGCTTCAGGACGGGATTGAGTTTGACGGCCGCGGGTTTGTGCGTTTAAATTTCGGATGCGCGCGGGCTTTGCTTGAAAAAGCGCTTGAGCGAATGGCAGCGGCAATCGAGCGATACGTGGGGTCGAAATGAAGCGCCCCGCAGCAAGCTGCGGCGCGCATAATTTAATTATTAGAAAGGGAAGACAGATGGGAGTGGAAGTCTTTCAGGTTGATGCGTTTACGGACAAACCCTTTGCCGGCAACCCGGCGGCGGTTTGCGTACTGCCGGAAGCAGCCGATGAAGCCTGGATGCAAAACGTGGCCAATGAAATGAATCTTTCAGAAACCGCCTTTTTGGTTCAGCAGGAAAACGGATACAACCTCAGATGGTTTACGCCTGCAGTTGAGGTGGAATTATGCGGTCATGCAACACTCGCCAGTGCGCATATTCTGTGGGAGCAAGGCCTGTTAGCACCTGACGCGCAGGTGCGGTTTTTTACCAGAAGCGGCCTTCTGACTGCCATACGCAAGGCGTTATGGATTGAACTTGACTTCCCCGCGGAGCCCGAAGAACAGACCGCTATCCCTGAAACGCTGTTCAGGGCACTGGGAGCTGATGCCCAATATGTTGGTAAAAATCGATTTGATTTTCTGCTTGAATATGAGTCAGCAGAAACCGTTCGCAAAATGACCCCGGATTTTACCTTGCTGAGCGCCATTTCGACACGCGGTGTTATGGTTACCAGTAGATCAGATTCAAGCGATTATGATTTTATTTCCCGGTTTTTCGCACCGGCATTTGGCGTTAATGAAGACCCGGTTACGGGGTCAGCCCACTGCTGCCTGGGTCCCTATTGGGCCAAGAAGCTTGGTAAAAAAGAGCTTACCGCCTTTCAGGCATCTGCCAGAGGCGGCGTTGTAAAAGTGCGGGTTGGAGATGAGCGTGTGATTCTTGGGGGACAGGCGGTTACGGTGATGCGGGCAATCATTCTTTGATCCATTCCACCTTTCATCACCATTGACCTTAATTTCCATGACGATCAGGATGCGAAACTTGGATTCATCTTCATCTTGCATCTATTTATTTTCGTTGAACAGCTAAAAGAATAAAGGATTTGTTTCAGATAATCTCTTTTTTGAAAGGAGATATTATGCAACTTAACCGAAAATTAAGAATGGGTATGGTTGGAGGTGGAAACGAGGCTTTTATTGGTGCTGTGCATCGAAAAGCAGCAATAATGGACGGACAAGTCGAGTTTATTGCTGGCGCTTTGTCTTCAAATCCCGAAAAAGCCAAAGCTTCAGCCAGCGCTCTGCTGCTCAGTGAGGACAGATCTTACGGTACATGGCAAGAAATGATAGAAACTGAAGCAAAATTGTCCCCAACCGAAAGAATCGATTTTGTTTCAATAGTAACTCCGAATAATATGCATTTTCCGATTGCAAAAGCTTTTGCCGAAGCAAATATTAATGTGATCTGCGATAAACCAATGACAACCTCCGTAGAGGAAGCTCTGGAACTCGTTAAAGTTGTAAACAACTCAGGTATTGTTTTCGCGCTTACTCATAATTACACAGGTTATCCGATGGTAAAGCAGGCACGTCATATGGTTCGCAACGATGAAATAGGAGAAGTTCTAAAAATTGTTGTCGAATACCCGCAGGGGTGGCTCTTAACCCCGTTGGAAAAAGAGGGGCAAAAACAAGCAGCTTGGAGAACAGATCCAAAGCAAGCAGGCGTCTCAAATTGTATCGGTGACATTGGTTCCCATTGTGAAAATCTGACGCACTATATCACAGATCTGGAAATTAAAGAACTGTGCGCCGACTTGAGCAGTACGGGAAATCGTCTGTTAGATGATGATGGCAATATTCTGCTTCATTTTGAAAACGATGCTCGCGGTATATTATATGTGTCCCAGATATCGGCCGGAGAGGAAAACAATTTGCGAATCCGCGTATACGGTACAAAAGGGGCTTTGGAATGGCAGCAGTTGGAGCCAAATTATCTCTGGTTCCGAACAAATGACGGACCCGCCCAACTTTACCAGAAGGGAAATGACTATCTTTGTGAAGCCGCGCAGAGGGCAACCCGTCTTCCTTTCGGCCACCCGGAAGCCTTTATCGAGGCTTTCGCCAATATTTATGTAAATGCTACGGACACAATTCGAGCCAGAATCTTAGGAGTGGAACCGACTGAACTGGAATTGGACTTTCCAACCTGTATTGATGGCGCCAGGGGGTTAGCGTTTATTGAATCCGCTGTGGAAAGTAACCAGAGTGATCAAAAATGGTATCCCATGAGACGCATACAGTAATGCGTATGGAGGGTTATATTTTCAACCAACAATGAAGAAGGTATTATTATAGCCAAACCTGTAACTTTATTTAGCGGAGAGTGGTGATAGCCTCAATTGCATATTGCATATGCAAATCTCCAATATTTGACAAAGTATTAGATTATAGAAGGCGTGCCTCTATACGTAATTCGGTATATGGTTTTTTCTTTTGGATATCAAAATGTAACATGTAATTTTCGGAAATTGCAGATAAGGTTGCACACCTGGGACTTGGGATTTATAAATAGGGATATTGAAAAGCAGACAAGGCAGAGTAATCGACATGTGGCTTGAGCAGAGTTGATGCCTGTTGGACCGACAGGTTGTTTAAGCGCTCTTACTGCTAAAGCTCAACAGGATAATGGTATTTGACGCCGACGCCAAATGCATATTTGGATGTCTGTCCGGAAAGTTCCTTGCGCCATTGGACTTTGGCCCGATACAGATCCGGACCAAAATCATAAGGTGATTTTTCGATACCGATATAAATTTCAGTGCCTGGCAACGGCGCATAATCGGACTCAAAATACAAGCCGCCACGGCTGTAATTGTACATTTTAGCTTTGTAATGGGCACCAGAAGGAAAATTTTCGAGCAGGATGCTGGCCTTGTGCTTTACTCGTGCCGTGTCGCGCTGTTCCGCAGTTACGCTCATTGCTCCCCCTTATTCGGTTTAGACAATCATTATGAAATGATCATAAACCAGAACAATGTTGAATGTCTGAACAGATCAGCTAGGCGCCTAAATAAAACAATCTGTGCCCGATGTCAAAGAAAAATTTAAAAAAGGTTAAATTGTTAAATTTAAAATAGTTCCAACAGGTTATAACTCAATTTTCGCACGCCCCCCTCGCAAAAAGGCCATAAGCTTTGGGGTGTCAGCCTAAAGTATGAGTCGATTCGCAATCATTAGTAAGGGGTGCGAAACTTGAGTTATTGCTTATAACCGATCTTTCTAAGAAAATCCTTGCGAATCCGAACCTCCTCTTCGCTTTCAATCTCTTTGGATTTAAATCCGTCGATTACACCAAGGATTCCGCGCCCCAGGTCCGTTTCGGCGACAATGACCTCCACCGGGTTTGCGGTGGCGCAAAAAATTCGACAGACCTCGGGCACATTTTTAATGGCATTTAAGACATTGATAGGGAACATGTCTTTCATAAATATGATAAAGCTGTGCCCGGCAGATAGGTTAAAAGCGTTCTTTTTTGCCAGTTCCAGCAGTCCATCATCCGTGCCGGCGTGTCGTACCAGACACTTATCGGAGGCTTCACAGAATGCGATCGCAAATTTTGCCATGGGGACCGTCGTGACCATAGTCTCATAGATGTCTTCGACGGTCTTAATAAAATGAGATTGACCTAAAATCAGGTTTAATCCGTCCGGGTTTTCGATTGCAACGATTTTGATTTCCATCGGGCCCTCCATATCTGAGAAATGGTTCAAATGCTATCCAGAAAAAAAATCATTAATTTGAAAAAAAAGCCTTGACCTGTTTGAGCGGGTTTGTTAATTGCCTGCACTTATAAGCCTGACACCTTGTGGTGTTTAAAATATCCGCAAATCAATGCAGGCTTTTACTATTTCAGCCCGGATCGCATCCTCTAAATGTGCGCGAGTAAATGTAGCCTCCCACTGCTGCGGTTCGGGCTTTCTTATCACCCGCCGATGGCCCGCATTTGACTGCAGATCCGTGTTGGATTTTGGGTCGCCAGATTGTGGTCGGAGGGCTTATGCCGAATTGCCGTGAAAAAAATGTTTGCTAATTCTTGATCGGAACAGCCCTTTCTGAGCGGCCCTTTTAGATCTTCCTGATGGTCCGCTAGAAGACAGGGCCTTAAATGGCCGCTTGCAGTCAGTCTAAGTCGATTGCATTTATTGCAGAAATGTTGGCTTAGGGCGGGAATAAATCCGACTTCACCGATGGCACCATCGAATTTATAACGCTGGGCAGGTCCGTCATGTTCTATGCCCTGAACCGGTAACAGATTCCCAATGGCACTGATACGGTCTTTTATTTCAGGGGCCAACAGGAGGGAAGTCGTTTTGAAATCAGACCGGCCAATCGGCATGTATTCGATAAAGCGAACATGAAAGGGATACTGAAATGATAAGCGCGCCATCTCAACAAGCTCATCGTCATTGACCCCATCGAGGGCCACAACATTCAGCTTTATTGGATAAAATCCCATTTCATGGGCCATCTCGATTCCCTGCCATACGCGATTAAAATCATCGTAACCGGTTATTTCATGATATTTTTTGCGGTTTAATGTGTCCAGACTGACATTAATTCTTGTAATGCCGGCAGCGTGAATTTTGTCGAGATTATCCTTTAAAAGGACGCCGTTTGTCGTCAACGACACATCTTTTAGGTTTTTAGTCGCCACCAGCTCCCTGAGGAAATCGTAGACACCTTTTCGGACCAGCGGCTCGCCACCGGTTACCCGTACTTTTGATATTCCCAGGCGGATGGCGATTCGTACAACCCGCAAAATCTCTTCATAGGTTAATATCTCATCATGCGAAAGCTTGGGGATCAAATCTTGCGGCACGCAATAGCGACACTGCAGATTGCAGCGGTCGGTAATGGATATGCGCAGGTAATTAAGATGGCGATTGCAGTTGTCGATGAGCTTTGACTGGTTCACAGTTCGCGTTTCCATTTCCAGCAGAATTCAGGCAGCGTCGGTTTTACGCCTCTCGCAGCTTTTGAATATGCGCCTGTTCAATTTTAAACTTTTCACGGTATTCAGGGATCTCGATTATGGGGGGCCGTTCATGGTCTTCAATTCTACAAAGATCCGGCTCATAGCTGTTATTAACGAGATTGTACTGGATCATTTCATCAAAAAGTTTTTCTCTGAGATCGATTAATCCCAGCTGTATTTTGCGATTGATAAATGTCTTTAAAATGGTAAAGGACATTCGCCCCAGGGCCTTTGTATCTTGGTTGCGATGGATTCGGCGGTCCAGATCCACCTGGGCAATGACATCCAATCCCCACTTTTCATAGATATCCATATTCATGCTGGTTTCAACACCGTATCCGATTGGAAATGGTATACGTTCAAATACTTCTCTGAAACCGGCATATTCTCCGGAAAGGGGCTGAATTAACTGGGTCAGTTCCGGAAAAAACAGGGAAAATAGCGGTCTGATGACCAGTTCGGTGACCCGGCCGCCGCCTGTGGGTCGTAACTTGTTTTTGCCGATCGAAATCGGTCGATCGTAAAATGCTTTAACGAATTTGATGTGATTTTGCATCAGAAGGGGACCGAGCAAACCGTAGGCGAAACGGTGATGAATATTTTTGATATCCGCATCCAGATAAATGATGATATCGCCCCGGGTGATGTAAAGCGCTTTCCAGAGGTTTTCGCCTTTGCCTTTAAATTGCTCCAGGTGCGGTAATATTTCGGCAGCGTTATATACATCGGCGCCGTATGCGCGTGCAATTTCTGTGGTTTTATCTGTTGATCCCGAATCCACCACCACAATTTCGTCCAACAGCGGATAGCGTGTCATCAGTTCCGACTTCATGATGATAATTTCTTTGGCAATGGTTTTGGCTTCATTGAGTGTCGGCAGACACAAAGAGATTTTGAGCTTCTTTTTTGTCTTCTCTTCGACGAGCCGACGAAGATCCTTAAAAT
>JASFGZ010000246.1:0-6995 GCA_050123495.1 Desulfobacterales bacterium | reverse complement strand
GGCGGTGTACTTTTTCAGGCCGCCGGATTTTTGCCAGGGACCATATGAAAACAAGCAGTGGACCGTATCGGAATGGGCACAAGATCAGGACGCTGTGTTGTATCAAAAAATGACAATGTACTGGACAGAATTAAAACGGTTGTTTCAAGCCGATCCTTGGGGAACTGAAGGCCCTCAGGGACCCAAGGCCAAGATGGCCTTTATGGCGACTTATAATATCGATCACTTTCGTGAATTTGTATTCAACAGCAGCTTCTTAAAACGCTACAAAGTCAAATCTGCAATTCTTAAAAAGATCCACAATGACGATGGTGAATTGCTGAAGTTTGGGTTTAATTGGGTAAAATTATTTCTCTGGGGAATTAAAACCAAAAAGATAAGACAACGATAGGTACCCGTGTTGTAAAATGAGGGACGTTTATAGAAGTTAATAAGTTAAGAACGTCCCTCTTTTTGGGCAAATGAAAGAGTGCGTCCACAGCCCGAACTCCTTTAGCTGGACTGCGACGGGTGCTTGAAGCAAAAATATTCTCATAAAATTCCCTCGGGAATTTTATCTACTTTTTCACCTCCAAGAACATACCCGCCGTCGAGTCTTAAAACGCTGCCGGTCATAAAGGGCGCATCCTTTATAATGTACATAACAGCCTTGACCACATCTTCAATCGTGCCGGTCCTGCCCAGCAGCGTGTGCGCCATGAGGGCTTTTTTTGGGGCTGCGCGCAGCAAATCCCAACCCCGGGTTTTTTCAGCATGACGGGTTTCGAAAAATCCCAGCATGATTTCATTCACCCGCACCTCGGGTGCTCCGATGCGTGCCCAGGTCTCGGTTAAAAGTGAAACGCCTCTGTTGGCTGCCGCGTAGCCGTCGTTGAAAATTAGGCCGGCCGGACCGGATCGGCCGACAATTCCGGCGATAGAGGAAAAGTTGATAACCGCCCCGTCACCGGCTGCTTTCAGATGCGGCAGGGCGGCGTCAAAGACCCAGCGTTTGGCGCGCAGGGTGGTTTCCATTTCCAGATCCCACTGCTTTTCAACATAGGTGCCATGCACCACCGGCCATCCACCGCGCTCGATATTGTTGATTAAAATATCCAGTCGGCCAAAACGATCGATGACATTCTGGATCATCCGGGGTATGGCTGCGGTATCGAGCAGGTCGGTTTTTAAAATAAGGTGCTCCTGGCCGGTGTTATCTAAATCCTTTTTCAATACAGCCAGTTCTTCTTCCCAGTCAAAATAATTAAGGGCGACTTTGACCCCCGCATCCGCAAGGGCCAGTGCAACGCCCTTTCCGATCCCCTTGATCGCTCCCAGTACCAGAGCAACTTTGTCGTGAAGGTCCATTTCGTCCACCTTGTTCAGTTTTTGTATATTCGGTGTCAGGTTCCAATTTCAGGGTTCAAGGGTTCTACCATGAGGCTGCCGAGAACTGGTTTTTGGCAGACGCGGAGAGCCACGCCACGCGCCGGTTTTTCGTTTATCTAATCTCTGAACCTTTGAACCGCTGAAACGCTGAACCCCGGAACCTTTGATTGCTTAAACACCACCTGCTTGATCCAATCTATCCCGACTTCCAGCAACACCGTATCATCTGCCTTTGCCGAGCTCAACTTTTGCGGATGCACCGCTATATCTGCCGGAAGTTTATTTTTAAAAATTTGATGTCGGAAATTATCCAGATCGTAAAGTGCCAGGCAAAACAGTTGGCACGATTTCAGATCCAACGGGCCCGGCAACACCTGGTTTTTAAGATGGATGATTTGCATCAACTTGTCGTTGATGTAATTATACGTCTCAATTTTCTGATCTTCTATCCATTGCCGTACAGTCTGCTTTTTAGGTTCGTTATGCCCCAAACAGTGCGGCTCGTTGAGCAGCATGAAACGCTCGGTGATCTTACCGGTTTCTCGGCAGCAGGATATTGCCCGTACAAGCGGATAGGTGCGGCACGATGCGGGTCGATCCGAATAGACGCTGCAGCCTTTTTCGGAAACAAACGGGCAGGTTAATCGATCGGCAGCATCGGGTTTAAGTGTCACAATCGGAAGCCCCGACCCGGGGCCGATGTGCCGGGTCGTATAGCGTTCCAGAAATTCACCCGAAGACAGTCTCAATCTTTTTTTCAGACGCAAAATGTCATAGGGATATAAAAACTGATTTAAATCCCGGCAGCACGCATTATAACATACAACGCCAGGAGAACATGCAAATCGGAACTTTTCGTCCGGCATTATGGGCATAAGGTTGTCGTTCAATTTTCTCTAATCCTCATCATAGGGGTTCAGAGTTCAAAGGTTCAACGTTCAGAGGTTAAAAAAAAGCTGATCGGCCGGGATGCTGGAAAGTTCGAAGGCATTAGAGTTTCAAAGCTTCCAAGCCTCCTGGCCTCCCAGCTTCAAGCCTATAAGCTATGAGCTATTTGTCTGTTACCCGAAACTCAGAACCTTTGAACCGGAACCCTGAACCGCTAGACCCTGTATCAGGTTTCCTTGGTGTGTCCAATAAATTTTTGATTTAAATTTCTTTTTACACATGTTCCGGGGTCCGCACACAATATCTGGTGCTATTTTTCACATCTCAATACTGCAGGTGGAAGTTACGAAAACGACCCTGTAACCACCTGAAATTTTGATTTTTGCAGGCTCAAAAATCCTTGACAAGTCAAATATCGAATGATATGTTCACTCCTTTGGCCAATATGTATACTGCTGATTTTAAAGGAAATATCTATTGTTGCAAGCAAGTAAAATCGTTGTTCAATCTGTATACCAACCGGTGGGTTCCGGTTAACCCGATAAATAACCCAAAAAATTTAAATCCAAAGATATGAAGGGAGGTGCAAACGGTTTAATTTCTTAAAAATTTTAAAGGCGTTATAAGAAACCACAAAATCTACCAAATTTTAGGAGGTATAATAAATGCCAAGTTTTGTAATATCTGAAAAATGCGATGGTTGCAAAGGCGGGGACAAAACTGCTTGCCAGTATATTTGTCCCAACGATCTGATGGTGCTCGAGCCCAACGAGATGAAGGCTTACAATCAGGAGCCGGATCAGTGTTGGGAATGCTTTTCATGCGTCAAGATCTGCCCCACCCAAGCCATCGAGGTTAGAGGTTATGCGGACTTTGTTCCCCTAGGAAGCAGCGTGATGCCAATGCTGGGTACCGAAGATGTCATGTGGACCTGCAAGTTCCGCAACGGGACCATCAAACGCTTTAAGTTCCCCATCCGGACAACTCCCGAAGGACAGGCCAATGCCTATCAGGATCTGAAGGCTAAGGATTTGGAAAGTCAGCTTCTTTCAACCGAAGAAGCAGATGGCCAAACTTATCGTGAGCCGGGTGACGGAGAATTGGTTTAAACATGACGTGTTGAAAATCAATGATGATAACAATCTACTTAGAAATTGTGATTTAAGGAGGATGTAATATGGCATTACCAAATAAACCTTTGGGTGAACTTAAGGCTGTAAAGGACCCGGAAGTCGAAGAGCGCGAAGTTGATATTCTGATTGTCGGTGGCGGCATGGCCGCCTGCGGCGCTGCCTTTGAGGTCAGAAAATGGATGTCGGACGACCAGAGTGTTCTGCTGGTGGATAAGGCGGCCTTGGAGAGAAGCGGTGCCGTTGCTCAGGGTCTTTCTGCAATTAACACTTATATTGGTGAAAACAGCCCTGAAGACTATGTGCGCATGGTCCGTAACGACTTGATGGGCATTGTTCGCGAAGATCTGATTTTCGATTTGGGCTGCCACGTGGACGATTCCGTCCATCTGTTTGAGGAGTGGGGCCTGCCGATCTGGAAGAAAACCGAAGACGGCAAAAACCTGGATGGTAAAAAAGGTCAGAAAATGGGGACCCTGAAAGCGGGCGCCTCACCGGTACGCACGGGCAAATGGCAGATCATGATCAACGGCGAATCTTACAAACGGATCGTTGCCGAAGCTGCCAAACTTGCCATTGGCGAAGAAAATCTTCTCGAAAGGGTTTTCATCGTCGAATTGCTGCTGGATGCCAACAAGGAAAACCAGATTGCCGGTGCTGTTGGTTTCTCGGTCCGTGAAAATAAAGTTTACATCATCAAGTGCAAGACGATGCTGGTTGCCTGCGGTGGCGCCGTGAATATTTACCAGCCCCGCAGCGTCGGTGAAGGCAAAGGCCGCGCATGGTACCCGGTATGGAATTCAGGCTCTACTTATTATCTGTGCATGAAAGTCGGTGCCGAGCTGTCCATGATGGAAAACCGCTTCACCCCGGCGCGATTCAAAGACGGTTATGGTCCGGTGGGTGCATGGTTTCTGCTGTTCAAGGCCAAGACGCTCAACGGTCTGGGCGAGAACTTTGGCGGCAGTGATGCGGCCAAAGCCGAGTTAGAAAAATATGCGCCTTACGGAACCGCCGCCGTCACACCGACCTGTTTACGCAACCATCTGATGCTCTTTGAGATGAAGGAAGGTCGCGGGCCGATTATGATGGATACAGTGAGCGCCCTGGCCGAGCTTGGCAAGACCATGGACAAGAAGGAACTCAAGCATCTTGAATCCGAAGCCTGGGAAGACTTTTTGGATATGACGTGCGGACAGGCCAACCTGTGGTGCGCCACCGACACCGAGCCTGAGAAGAAAAATTCCGAGGTTATGCCCACGGAACCTTATCTGCTCGGATCGCACTCCGGTTGCTGTGGTTTCTGGACCTCCGGCCCGGATTTGGCTTGGGTACCGGATGCATACAAGATCAAAGCCGACAACGGCAAGGTTTACAACCGTATGACCACGGTCAACGGCCTGTTTACCGCCGGTGACGGTGTGGGCTGCTCCGGACATAAGTTTTCTTCCGGTTCTCACGCCGAAGGACGCATGGCTGCCAAGCAGTTGGCCCGTTATGCAAAAGACCACGCCGACTTTGCACCGGCAATCGCCCAGAGCGCGGAGGAACTGGTTGATATAGTTTATAAACCGGTTCGTACCTATCTGGAGCATTGCAACTACACCACGGCCGATAATGTTAACCCCAATTACATCAAGCCCAACGGCATGATGTACCGCATGATGAAGGCCACCCATGAATACGGTGCCGGAACCGCCACCTTCTACCAGACGACGACCAAAAACCTTGAGATCGTCATGGACATGCTGGCAACGATGCGGGAAGATAACGAAAAGCTGGCGGCCGGTGATCTGCACGAACTCATGCGAGCCTGGGAAATCCAGCACCGCATCTGGACGGTGGAATCGCATCTGCGCCACATCCAGTTCCGCAAAGAGACCCGCTATCCCGGTTTTTACTATCAGGCAGATTATCCGGGACAGGATGACGAGAACTGGTTCTGCTTTGTCAACTCCCAATATGATCCAAAAGAGCAGAAGTGGGATATCTTCAAGAAAGACTACATTCAGTTATTCAAGGATTAGCAGAAGGTCGGCCGTGAAACACAGTCGATGAAATACAGCCTCCAGGTGTCGGTTGACACCTGGAGGTTTTTATTAATTTGAATAAGTATGGGAGTCAGGAATCAGGAGACAGAGGACAGAAGCCAGAGGAGAGCATTCAGATGCCCGACGTTAAAAAATTGATCCTACTGCCTTCTGCCTTCTGTCATCTGATTTTCAATAACCTTATTTAATACCAACGTACGGAGGGATGATATGACTGAAGAAAAAGCAGCCCCTGCAAGCGGAAGCATTTTAGTCGTTGGCGGCGGGATCAGCGGTCTGACCACGGCGATTGAGGCTGCCGAAGTGGGGTACGAGGTCTTCCTGATCGAAAAAAATCCGTATCTGGGCGGAAGGGTTGCACAGCTGAATCAATATTTTCCCAAGTTGTGCCCTCCGACTTGCGGTCTGGAAATCAATTTCAGACGGATAAAAGACAACCCCATGATCAAAATCCTGACTTTGTCAGAGGTGGAATCGGTTGCCGGCGGTCCGGGCAACTATGATGTGGCGGTTAAGGTAAATCCCAGATTCGTCAATGAGAATTGTACCTGCTGCGGAGATTGTGCGACTGCCTGTCAGGCTGAAATTGCCAGTGAATATGATTTCGGGATGCAAAACATCAAGGGGGCCTATTTACCGTTTGAAATGGCATTTCCGGCCCGCTATGTGATTGCGCCGGAGATTATCGGCACCGCGGATGCCACCCGGGCCAAGGAAGCCTGTAAATACGATGCGGTTGATCTTGAAATGGAAGCCAAAACCCTGAATTTTAACGTGGGCGCCATTGTATGGTCCACCGGCTGGCAACCTTATGATGCTGCCAAGATCGATTATCTGGGTTTCGGTCAGTATCCCAACATTATCACCAACATGATGATGGAGCGCCTGGCATCTCCCAATGGTCCCACCCGGGGTAAAATTTTGCGCCCCTCGGATAATAAAGAGCCGCAAAGTATCGCCTTTGTCCAGTGCGCGGGTTCCCGCGATGAAAATCACCTGCCGTATTGCTCGTATATATGCTGCATGGCGTCTTTAAAACAGGCCACCTACATTCGCGAACGTTACCCCGACGCCAAGATTTATATTTTTTACATTGACCTCAGGGCACCGGGATATCGCTATGAACGGTTCTATCAAACCATCAAAGAAGATGAAAACATCTTTCTGGTTAAAGGCAAAGTGGCCGAGGTCATTGAGGATTCGAGCACAAATCATGTCACGGTTGTGGCCGAAAATGCCGTAACGGGTGAAAAAGTCCATCAGGCAGTGGAGATGGTTGTTCTGGCAACCGGCATGCAGCCCACGACTGCGACTGACAAACTTCCAGCGGATTTACAATACAATGATGACGGATTTATCATCAACGACTTTGAAAAAGGCGGGATGTTTGCCGCCGGATGCGCCAATAAACCGGCTGATGTGGTTTCATCCAATCAAAATGCGACCGGCATGGCCCTTAAGGCGATTCAAACCCTGGTGAACAGGTAGGAGGTTATCCATGGACAAAAAATATGGTGTGTATATCTGCGAAGGTTGTGGAATCGGGGAAGCCTTGGAT
>JASFGZ010000245.1:0-6997 GCA_050123495.1 Desulfobacterales bacterium | reverse complement strand
AGGCGTCAGGTTTCGGGTGTCAGGTGTCAGATCCGACAAAGCTGACACCTGAACACCGACACCTGGAACCTATAAAATTAGCGGACTTTGAGGTTATCGATGACTTTGACGGTTCCGTCGGTGCTGTGTGAAATCTCGATGGCCCGATCCTTCTGATACTGGCTGCCGACGATTCCGGTAAGCGTTACGACCCCTAAATACACGTCGACATCGATATTGAGCGAACGGACTTCGGGTTCGGCAATCAGCTTGGCTTTGATTTTATTGCTGATCAGATTGTCATCCCAGATATCGCCGAAACTCCTTTCACCAATCTGAAGATTATTGGTGACTGATTTTACGCCGGCTACACCTTGAGCGATTTCCACTGCACGGGCGGATTCTTTAGAAGTGCCGACCACACCCGTCAGTGTGACATGGCCGTCGACGGTGTCGACGTCAATCTGCCGGGCTTTAACGAGGTCGTCTTTAACCATTTCATGGTTAGCCCGTGTTGTGATCGTCGAATCATCCATCATGCGTTGAACCGGTCTTTCGTCGGTGCCGACTGCATAGCCGCCGCCGGCACCACCGGCCACATATGCAGCCGTACATCCGGAGATGGCAAACATCGACAACACGAACAATAATGATAAATACTTTTTCATGACCAGGACTCCCTCATCGGGTTAAATATTTTTTAGAAAAAATATGCAAAAATAATGCTAATGCATCGGAAAATAAAATAAATTCATGAATTTTTTGCACTTATGAGAGAATTAGAAGGCCTGACAGTTAAATAAAGCGTAGACAAAATGTCAAATTATGGTATTCAGCACGTCAAATTTATGAATAAAGATGCATTAAAGGACAATATAGATGAAAATCGTAAATAATCTTCACGCTTTTATCTGGCAGTCTATGACGGCCAACAATTGCAATGCCTATTTCATCGACGGCCCGACCCGGGTAATGATTGATCCCGGCCATCGCGCCTTATTTGAACATGTTGAAGGGGGCTTAAGGGATTTGGGATTAAAAACGGACGATATCGATCTGATCATCTGCACCCATGCCCACCCGGACCACCTTGAAGCCGTCCAACTATTCAAGCAAAACTCGGTTCTATTTACTCTACATGAAACTGAATGGCATTGGGCGAAAACCGCCGGCAAACAAATGAGTGCCGCCCTGGGAATCGATATTGACGCCTTTTCGCCTGACTTTTTCCTTAAAGAAGGCGCGCTTTCCCTTGACGGTCTTGAAATGCAGGTTTTCCATACCCCGGGTCACTCGCCCGGTTCGATCTGTCTCTACTGGCCGATGCAAAAGGCACTGTTTAGTGGTGATCTTGTCTTTAAAGAAGGCCTCGGGCGCACCGATTTACCCGGCGGCGATGGCGCCACCATAAAGGAAAGCATCAAACGCGTGTCCCAATTAGATGTTGAATTACTGCTGAGCGGACATGGCGAAATCATATCCGGCGCGCAAGAAGTAAAGTCAAATTTTGACCAGATTGAAGATTTTTGGTTTCGGTATATCTGAGTTTTATAGAGGGCAGAAGTCAGAAGACATATGACTGCATTTTCAGTCGAGATTCCAAAAATAAAAACTTTGTTCCGTGCGAGATATTTTCTGTCATTTCACGGAAAGCCAAATCCTGGCATATATATTATTTATGTCAGCGTCATTCGAACCAAAACGTTTTTTGCTAACCATAAGCGAGAACTAAAATGAACCCAAAAAAATGGAATGAAAAGGAAGAGGCGCTCGCACGCAGCGCCCGAAATTTAGGGCCCCGACCTTTGAGGCCGCTGATGGCCGGATTCGATCTGTTGCGATGGGGCTTGCTGCAAACGTGGTTTCTGGGCGCGCTCGTGGCTGTCCTCCTGCTCTGGCCGCAGAGTGCAGCAGCAGAAGATGGCACCCCGGCGCCTCTGAATCCTCTTGCCATGGGGGTGGGTCTGTTGGGAGGGCTTGCGCTCTTTTTGTACGGCATGGAAAAGATGACGGTCGGCCTAAAAGCGGCCGCCGGAGAGCAAATGAAGGTCCTGCTGACCAAGCTGACACGCAACCCGGTGACCGGGGCGGTTACCGGGGCCCTGGTGACTGCCGTTATCCAGTCCTCGTCGGTCACGACCGTTCTGGTGGTGGGCTTCGTGAGTGCCGGTCTCATGACCCTGGTCCAGTCCGTCGGCGTGATCTTAGGCGCAAACGTGGGCACAACCATCACGGCGCAGATTGTTGCCTTCAATGTAACCGCAGCGGCGCTGCCCATGATTACCGTCGGCTTCTTCATGATCTTTATCGGGAAACACGGCCGTGCGCGCCACTTCGGTGAGATGCTGATGGGCCTTGGACTAATTTTCTACGGCATGGCAGCAATGGGCGACGCTATGGCGCCCCTCCGAACGCACGAAGGTTTCGTGGAGTTGATGCGGTCTATGGAACGACCGATCCTCGGAATGCTCATTGGAGCGCTTTTCACGGCGCTCGTCCAGTCCTCGTCGGCGACCATCGGTCTGGTGGTGGTGATGGCCACTCAAGGCTTCGTCACACTGCCCGCCGGCATCGCGATCGTCTTCGGAGCGAAGATCGGCACCTGTGTGACCGCACTGCTCGCCGCGCTGGGCAAACCCCAGGACGCGCTTCGAGCGGCGGTGGTGCACGTCATCTATAACGTGTTTGGGGCCTTGTTGTGGCTCGCCTTCATCGATCAGCTCGCAAGTCTTGCCGTGTGGGTGTCGTCAGCTTATCCGGACCTGCAGGGCTCTGAGCGACTCGCAAGGGAGGTGCCGCGGCAGGTTGCCAACGCCGCCACAATCTGGGCCACCGCCAACATGGTGATCTTTCTCCCTTTCAGCGCGGTTTTCGCTCGCCTGGCACGCTGGTTGGTCCCGGATCGTCCGGTGGTCGAGACCGCCATCGTTCGGCCACAGTTCCTAGACGAGGAACTGATGCGTGTTCCCTCTCTGGCGCTCGAGCGTGCTCGGCTTGAGCTTGGGCACATGGCCGACCTGGTCGATAAGATGCTTGAGAACGTGCCGGCGGCCTTCCGTACCCGAGATTTTCGCGAAGTGTCGCAGCTCCACGACCAGGTTGTGGTACTGCGGGAGGCCGTCCTCCATTACCTGCAGCACATAGGCCGCGTGAACCTTACAGACACGGAGTCGGACGAGCACGCACAACTGGTGTATGCTACAGGCGAAATCGAAAGCATCAGCGCTGCGATCGGTCGTGAGCTGGCACCCATGTCCGAGGTCTTCCGAGATGCAGGCGTCACCGCGAGCGAAGCGACAGGTGCCTTGCTCGAACAACTTTATGAGGCGACACGAGAGGCCGCGCACGCCGGCCTTAGGGCAATCGTGGAGAAGAACGAGCGATCGGCTCAGGAAGTCGTTGCGCGCCGTGAAGAACTCTGGAAGCTTGGAAACGAGCTACTCCAGCAGCAAGCGACGCGTCTCGCCCTGGACGATCCCCAGCGACTGCTCAAGCACCGCTTGCAGGTTGACGTGCTGGACAAGATGCGGCGGATATACGGAGTGGCCGAGCGCATGGCGATTTCTGTGCTGCCGCGAGGCGTCCTCGCCGGGGAACTTGCTGCCTAACTGTCTGCTGATGCTAAATCATAAATCTTGAAAGCCCAAGATTTTCATATTACGTCAGCATATCTAACAAATTTTCGGTCTTCCCAGGCTTCACCATCACGAAGTCCATAATTTTCTTGAAGCTAAAATTTTCTATATTTGTCATTATATAATCTGCAGAATGCATCAGCCGCAATTGAATCGTGAATTTTCAAAGCAAAAGACCTGTTTACTTATCTCCTTGGGAAAATTATTCCAGGTTCATCACAAAATGTTAACCCTCAAACTGGTCACTTTTTTATGGAAGATAAACTTAAAGAGATATCTGAAATTATCGAAACTTAATTCGTAAAAAAAGCTGACCTATCAATGGAATCAATTGACAGACTCTCTGCAGGCTCAGACGCTTACTTACACATTGACAGTTAAAGGGAATTCCTCTATGGTTTTTCCCCAACAAAGCGAGCTATTATTACTCCACTTAACTCACTATCATAAGGGAGAAAACCATTATGAGAGGTAAACTGGGAATTATTTTTTTAATCGCTTTTTTCGCAAGCCCCCTAGCAGCACAAGAACTCACAGGTACCCTTCAACAGATTAAAAAATCCGGCCAAATCAGAATCGGCCATCGTGTGTCTGAACCACCCATGTCCTTTTTGGACAAAGACGGCAATCCGGCTGGTTATTCTATCGATATCTGCAAGGGTATCGTAACTGAAGTTGAAAACAAAATCGGTACGAACGTAAAGGTAGAATATGTTCCCGTAACAGCTGATGGGCGATTTAAGGCCCTGGGCGACAACAAAATTGACATATTATGTGGCTCAACGACTAAAACGCTCTCCCGAAGTGAACTTGTTGACTTTACGCAACTGACATTTGTCACCGGCGCTTCACTAATGACCTTAAAAGATAATAAGGCCATTGATTCTGCCGGTTTTGATGGAACAAAAATTGGAGTCGTGAAAGCCACAACAACCGCAGTCGCATTGGCAAATCTCATTCGAGAAACATCAACCAATGCTGAAGTTGTATTATTCAATTCGGCAAAAGAAAGTATCGATGCGTTACGAAAGAAGAAAATCGATGCCTTTTCTTCAGACCAGATCGTACTTATTGGTTTAGTTCTAAAAGAGCCTGATCCAATGGACTTTGTGATTCGGTCCGAGGTATTCTCTTTTGAGCCCTTTGCCCTTGCCGTAAGGCGAAATGATGCAGATTTTCGTCTTGTTGCAGATCGCGTGATATCTGAACTTTACCGATCAAGAAAGATACTTGAAATTTACAACAAATGGATTGGCCAGTTTACCCGAAAAAGGCTGCCCATATTCGATGCAATGATCAAACTTAATGCAACACCAGAGTGAGCATAGAGCGGTTTTTCTGAGAAGATAAGGAACGTCCATGAAATTATAGCTTTCTCCGGTTCAACAAAATTCAGGAGCTATCTCTGGGCTGAAGCAAATAACCCATTTCTCATATTGAAATCCTGGGTCTTGATTATTTAGTAATAAGCGAGGTCGAATAATTAATAGTTTAGATGTGAACCATCATTCAATAATCTTCAAAGCCCCAGATTTTCATATTACGTCAGCATATCTAACAAATAATCGGTCCTCCCAGATTTCACCATCAGGCACGTATGTTACACTATTAGGTAAGCCAAAATTTGTTCTATTTGCTAACGTTTTATACAATCAGCCTCATCAGGCACTTTTTATTGATCTTTCCAACAGTATTTCATAGATAACTTCTTTAATCTGTCTAACCGAGATGTCATCTGAGTCTTACGAACCGGACCATGCGGTGATCGATCGCAGCAATGCGGTTGCTGAAATAGGAGATATGATGCAAATTAAATCAATTGCCGAGGATTTGAAGTCCGAATCGGATGCCGCGGCACCTTTCTGTAACAGAATCGTCCGATTAGCAGATGATTTTGACTTCGACGGTATTAAAAAAATTATGCTCAATTTAGACCACTAAATCAAATTCAATAAATTTTTCAATTCCATGAATAAAAACGCTTTATTGATTTTTGCTCCTAAACCGAATATGAAGACCTTTACGATTTTTTTAATGGGAGGTTTAATATGACAAAACAGAAGTTCAAGCGGATGTTCTGGTTGCTATGCATACTGGTTGCCCTGACGGCCTGCAAAGAAAAAACAGAAATTATTGAAGTGGTCCGGTCCATCAAGACCATGACTGTCAGTGAGCAGCCCACCGAGAAGATACGCAAATTTTCAGGTCAAGTCGCTGCGGTCGATTCCTCCGGCCTCAGTTTTGAGGTCGGCGGACAGGTGGCGTCTGTGGAAGTCGATATCGGCGATCGCGTCAAAAAGGGGCAGGTGCTCGCTGCTCTTGATCCCGAGCCCTATGAGCTGGACGTCGATGCGGCCCAGGCCGAGCTTATTAAGGCCAGGGACAATGTGACCAAAACAAAGGCGGAGTACGAGCGCCAGAAGCGGATTTTCGAACAGGGCGCGGGGGCTGAAAGGTATGTGGAGGTTTCAGAATACAATTACAAGGCCGCCAGGAGCGCGGTTAACTTTCATATCGCCAAACTGGATCTGGCCAGGCGCAATCTGCGCAAAACAAAACTGATATCGCCTTACGACGGCATCATCGCCTGGCGCTCCGTGGAGCCGAACGAGGAGGTGCTCGCCGGGAAGAAAATTCTCGAAATCAATGCCACCGGCAAAATGGAGGTGGCGCTGGCCGTGCCGGAGACCAACATCGACCAGATCCACATCGATGACCCGGTGACGATCACCTTTCCCACCCTGCCGGGCGAGACCGCCAACGGCCGGATTTCCTACATCGGCGGCGCCGCCGTTAAGGCCAACGCTTTCCCGGTCAAAGTGGGGCTGAGCGATCCGATTGATAAAGTAAAGCCCGGTATGACCGCCGAAGCCAATCTTTCGATCAAAGATGAGAACCGCAAGCCCGGTTATCTGGTACCGTTCCAGGCCCTTTTGCCGTCCCCGGAGCCGAACCGGGGGTATGCCTTTGTCTATGACCCCCAAACATCCACGGTCAAAAAAACACCGGTCCGCTCCGGCGGCACGGCGGAAAAAAAGATCATCATCGAAGAAGGTCTTAAGGCCGGCGACATTATTGCCGTGGCCGGCGTGAGTTTTTTGGCCGACGGGTTGGAAGTCAAGCTTTTGGAGGAGAAAGAAAAATGAGAGGGATCACCGCCTTTGCGCTGAATAATTCACGAACTGTCATCATGACCCTGTTACTGATCATTTTAGGCGGTCTGGTTGCGTTTATCCGCCTTCCGAAGCTGGAAGACCCATTGATTACGATCCGTGAAGCGCTGGTGTACGCAAAATATCCCGGTATGCCGGTCGAGCAGGTCGAGCGCCTGATTACCCGGCCGATTGAAGAGGAAATCCGCAGCATGGGCGAAATCGACAGGA
>JASFGZ010000244.1:0-6998 GCA_050123495.1 Desulfobacterales bacterium | reverse complement strand
GACGCAGAGCCTGGCTTTAAGAGGGCGCGTGGCCCGATCGTAGAAAAGACCGGCATGAATCACACCGGAGTTGCGCGAGGACTGGTTTTCACCGCGGGTGATGCCGGAATTTTTCTCCAGCACAAACGTTTCCCGGCCGGAATGCGAAAGCTCCCGGGCAACGGCACAGCCGATCACCCCCGCGCCTACGATCGTAATGTCGACCTTATTGGACATTAACCCTCCGTCTTCCAAGATAAACCGCTGATTTTGAGATAACTTTTAAATTAATGCGCCTTCAGTTTGCTTGACAATGGCCGCTCGAATCAGTTATGAGAAAGTTACTTTGGTCTTTGACAAAAAGCAATGCTTTGTTGTTCTCGGCTTTCAGCATGACGTTACTCTGACCCAATCACAGTTGGATGAATCTCCAATAACCCTGTATTGTTGAAAGGAGGAAAAATGAGACGAAACGGTTTGATCCTGATTGCGGTGGCGGTGGTGTCGATTTTCCTGATCGCCTCAACGGCACAGGCGGAACAAAAGTTTTTACGGATGTTCTCCGGTCCCGAAGGCGGCTCCTGGTACCCTCTCGGTTCGGCCATGATGAGCATTGTGGAAAAGAACATCAAGATTTCCACCTCCAACGGCCCCGGCGGAGGCGTGGGCAACTGTAAGGCAGTCCACGGGGGGCGTGCCGACCTGGGTTGGACTTACACCCACACGGCCTATAATGCCTATGAAGGTCGTGGTAAGTTTAAGAAAAAAAACACCAACCTGCGGCATCTGATGTCCCTGTATCCCGGTGTCTTTCAGATCGCGGTCCCGCGGTCCAGTAAGATCCAAACGGTGGCTGACTTGAAGGACAAGCGCATCGTTCCCGGCAAGGTGGGCTTCTCGGGGACCGTCATTGCTGAACAGGTCCTGAAGGCTCATGACATCACCTTCGACAGCATCAAAAAAAGCGGTGGGATGGTCAGCTATGTAGGCTACTCCGACTCGGCTGCGCTCATGAAAGACGGCCACAGCGACTGCTACATGGCCGTAACCTCATGTCCCCAGTCCACCATCATCGATCTGAACTTTCGCCCGGGTGTGCGATTTCTGCCCATCGACCCGGAGCACATGCAAAAAATCTTGAAAATGGAACCCGGACTGATGGAAACCGCCATACCCAAAGGTGCTTACAAGGGTTTGGAATCCGATATCCCGGCGGTAGGCACCGTGACGGCCATTATCATCCACAAGGACGTTTCGGATGATCTGGCCTACAACATTGTCAAGACCCTGTATACCAACTGGCCTGAGCTGGCCAAGGTGAAAAAGAAAGCCATCGAAGACTCCAAGCCGGAAAAGGCGCTGCTGGGAGCGCGCATTCCCGTGCATCCGGGTGCGATGCGCTACTACAAAGAAAAAGGATATGCAAAGTAGCGGTTTCGCGTTAGAACCAATGCTTCCGGCGCCGGATCGGATTTGAGACCGGCGCCGGAACCGAACCGTACCTGCCACCGTGCCGCGATGTTGAGTCAACGACCACCCGCAAAGCGGGTGGCTTGGATTTTATCGCCTATGGCGGTAAAAGACAGGGGCGCGAAGTGCCCCAATCGTTGCGGGTGGAACCGGGTGCGAAGCACCCGGTTTGGAAAACCCAATCGGGACGAGGGACTCTAAAGTTGTCTGCTGAATCGCAAAAGCTTGAATACCAGGAGGCAAAGAAACAAAGTGTCCTGGAATGGCTGCTCAGCCGGAAGAAAGGGGTTCGCCATTATCCTCTGGAGCTTGCCGTCTGCTTTTTATCGATTTCCCTCAGCATCTATCATCTCTTTGTCGCCTATGCCGGGTCTTTAGAGGCCCATGCCTTTCGCTCCACCCACCTGGCCTTTGTGATGATCCTCTGTTTTTTCCTGCGTCCCTTGGGCCGCAAAAACTGGACCGATCCCAAAAACGCCTGGTTTGGGGTGGATCTGCTGTGCGCCCTGCTTACATTGGCGGTGCAGATCTACACGCTCTGGGATCTGGATGCCTTTATCTTCCGCCGCGGTGATCTGAGCCAGCTGGACATCTATGCCGGAACCGTTTTGCTCATCCTGCTGCTCGAGGCGACCCGGCGCGCCGTGGGATGGGCCATGGTGATCATAGCCGGCTTCTTTATCGTGCAGACCGCCTTTTCGGATCATTTCTTCGGCATATTCTACGGCCCGCCCAGTTCCTGGTTCACGATAATCGATTATCTTTTTATGCGGGAAAACGGCATCTACAGCATTCCCATGATGGTCATGGCCACCTATATCTTTTTGTTCATCCTCTTTGGGGCCATCCTGGTGCGGTCGGGGGCCGGCCGGTTTTTCATCAATGTCGCCCTGGCGCTGACCGGCAGCAAAGTCGGAGGGCCGGCCAAAGCGTCGGTTGTCAGCTCATGCCTGATGGCTTCGGTTTCCGGCTCGGCGGTGGCAAATGTGGTCACCACCGGCAGCTTTACCATACCGCTGATGAAGCGCATCGGCTACCGCAACTATTTTGCCGGTGCGGTCGAAGCCTGCGCTTCTTCCGGGGGCCAGATCATGCCGCCCGTGATGGGGGCCGCGGCCTTTGTGATCGCCGAGTTTCTCAATATGCCCTATTTGAAAGTGGCCATTGCCGGTATCTTTCCGGCGCTGATCTATTTTTTTTCAATTTTCGTGATGGTCCATTTCGAGGCGCGCAAGCGCAACCTGGCAACGATCTCAGCGGCCGAGCTTCCCAGCTTCAAGCAAGAGGTCAAGCAGGGCGGGCACCTGTTTATCTCCATCGCCATCATTATTATCCTGCTGGTCATTGGGTACACGCCCATGTTTGCCGCTTTTTGGGCCATCATCTCGATTTTGGTGCTTAGCTTTCTGCGCCGCGAAACCCGCATGCGTCCCGTAGATCTTCTCAGTGCTTTGGAGGAAGGGGCCCGGTTGGCCGTTTCGGTTTCCGTCGCCTGTGCTGCGGCCGGGATCATCATCGGTTGTGTTTTTGTTTCCGGCCTGGGTCTGAAATTCACCAACCTGATTGTCACCCTTTCCGCCGGCATTCTGCCGATTGCATTGATTTTGACCATGATTGCCTCCCTGATCCTGGGCATGGGGTTGACCACCACGGCCGTTTACATCACCCTGGCGGCCCTGGTGATACCGGCGCTGACCAAAATGGGAGTGGAGCCGATTGCCGCCCATTTTTTTGCCTTTTACTACGGTCTGGTCTCGGCCATTACGCCGCCGGTGGCGCTGGCATCTTTTGCGGCAGCGGGCATCGCCGGCTCTAATCCGATGCAGACCGGATTCCATTCCCTGCGGCTGGGCATTGCCAAGTATATCCTGCCTTTTGTTTTCGTATATGCGCCGGGAATGTGCTTTGTCGGCAGCTGGCTCGAAATTACCCTCGGCATTGTCGGCGGTTTTGCCGGCATTTATGCCCTGACCGTCACCACCGAAGGGTGGTGCCTTTTCAGGGTTGGCTGGCCGCTGCGAATTCTGATGGCCGTCTGTTCAGTGCTGTTTTTTGTTCCCGGTCTGAAGCTGGCCGGTCTGAACCTCAGCCTGCCGTACTGGTTGACCCATCTAGTGGCCTGGGTGCTGTTGATCGGCTTTACGCTTTTTCACCGCACCAGGTATCGCCAACACACGCAGGAGGTGCCGGCATGAGTCTTAACCGCATGTTGCAATGGCTGCTTCTGGCGGCAACCGCTGCCCTGCTGATGTTCTTGAAATGGCTCCATCTGGGCGTCACCCACTATAACGTTTTTTTACTGATTCTGGTCGGATGGGTATTGGGGGTGGTATTGGCCTTTCGGGTGCTGACCCCCCACCGCCGCTCCGGCGACTAAAATTAATCAAGCTTTTGAGACTTCAGTCTGGTTCCAGCTCAATACGCCAGCACGCCATTACTCCGACACTCCTGCTACCTGTTTTGAAAATCTGAGCGGCAGATAACCTCCAATCTGATCTGATAGACGAGGGGCTTTATAGCATGTATGTGAATATGGGCAGAATATTGCAGCAAACGGCTCTGCGGTTTGCTGAGCATCCCGCCGTAATCAATGTCGAGCGCGGACGTCGCTTCACTTATACCCGAATGCACGCGCTCACCAATCGCTTGAGCAACGCCCTGAAACATCGTTTTGGCCTTCGCCGGGGCGATTTCTACGCCACCATTCTGGATAACGACAACATGGCCTTGTTTCACCCCTGGATGCTGAAATGCCCCGTGGGAGCGGTGTGGATCGATGTGCGCGATTCCGCAGAGGCGCAGGTGCACCAGATTGACCATGTTCAGCCGAAGCTCATATTTCTGGAAGCGAGGATCCTGCCGCTGCTCTACGAGGACCTGCAAGCGCGTGAGATCAATGTGGTGACCATGGACCGGCCTCAGAAATCCTGGCCGCATGTTTATGCCTTTTGGGATTTGGTCGAGCAGGCTGACGCGGTCGAGGTCGGCGAAGAAATTGTGGCCGATGATTCATCCGAGCACATCAGTGTGTTACGCTTTACCGGCGGCACCACCGGCCGGGCCAAATGCGCCCCGTACACCCTTTTTAACCTGTGGATCTGGGGCTGCAATCCGGCGCACTTCTACGAAACCTTTCCCTTTGAACATCCACGGGCACTGTTTTTCTCTCCCCTGCACCATGCTGCTTCCGGATCCGTGGTCATTCCGGCACACATCAAAGGCGGAGCAATTATCACCCTCAACCAGGCCGACCCGGAATCCGTCGGCAGCGCCATTGAGGCCGAGAAGGTCGACATGATCTATGCCGTACCGACGGTTCTTTACCGTATGCTGGAAATAAATCTCCCCCACACGTACGATCTGAGCAGCCTGAAAACGATTCGTTACGGTGGCGCACCTATCTCCCCTTCAAAGCTGGAAGTCCTACTGGAGATCTTCGGTCGTATATTTGTTCAGGGCTACGGTTCCACCGAATGCTGGCCCTCGGTCACCATTTTGGGCAGAAAAGATCACGGTACCCGTACTGCGGAGCAGCTCCAGAGGCTACTCTCCGTGGGACGGCCCATGCCCGGCGAGGAAGTCATCATATGTGATGAAGAAGGGCAGGTGCTGCCGGCGGGCGAGCACGGCGAGATCTGGATCCGGGGACCCAATACGATCGAAGGATACTACAAGGCGCCCGAGCTGACGCACGAAAATTTTTCTTCCTCCGGTTTCTGGAAATCCGGCGACATGGGCTACACCGACGAGCAGGGCTACGTCTATCTGGTTGACCGCAAGCAGGATATGATTATCACCGGAGGATACAATGTCTATGCCGTCGAGGTCGAGAACTGTCTGAATCGCCATCCGGCAATACAGAATTCAGCGGTGGTGGGTGTCCCTCACGATATCTGGGGCGAAGAAGTCTGTGCCCTGGTGATGCTGGTTCATGGAAGCAATGTATCCGCGCAGGAATTGATCGATCACTGCAAACGCCACCTGGCCCGTTATAAAGCGCCGAAAAAAATCAAGATTACCGACCAGCTGCCCCTGAGTCCGGCCGGCAAAGTCTTGCGCCGCGAAGTTCGCCGACAGCTGGAGCGCAAAGACTAATACCCCGCCCTGAGCGTTTTGCGCTCAAGGCGGATCTGTTAGAGTGAAGGAACGGTCTATCTTCAAAATTTTCACCAACAATTTATCCCGCCACTTTTTGATGCGCTCCAGCGAATGTTGGCGAAGCACTTCCATCTCATTGACACTTTTGATAAAGGGCTCTCTCATCGGGGCAGGGATGGTGTTCCAGGCGGCCATCGATTGCCATCTCAATTCATACGACTCCGCATAACTTTCCACAAAGTCTTCGATGCCGTCTCCTGCCAGATAAGCCCGTAAACACGGGCCGATGAATGGGTCCCGCATTCCCATTCCGCTGCAGAAGGCGCTGTCGACCTCCTCTGCACTGGCCACGCCGCTGGCCACCAGATCAATGGCTTCGCGCAGAATGGCGGCCTGGAACCGGTTAACGATATAGCCGGAAACCTCTTTTCTGAGTCGCACCGGAGTTTTGCCGAGCGTCTTCATCAACGCAACGGTGATGTCGACCGTCTGCGGTGCTGTTTGTTCGCCGCCGACAATCTCCACCAAAGGCAGGAGATGAACGGGAAGATAAGGGTGGGCCAGAACACAGCGCTGCGGTCGTTTGACCGCCTTTTGAATCTCAGTCATCATCATCCCGGAACTGCTGCTGGCAAGAATCGTATCGGACGCTGCGGCCGCGTCCATTTCTTTGAATACCGCCTTTTTAGCCGGGTAATTGTCGGGAACGGATTCCTGAATGTAATCGGCATGCTTGACGGCGTCGGCCAGATTCAGGATCGTCCGAATACGCTCGTATGCCACGGTGGCCTGGCCCTTCTGGAGCCGGCCGTTGTTTTCCAAAAACGTTAAGTTTAAATTCACTTGCGCCGTTGCATTTTCCAGTCTATCCTCACTTAAATCCTGCATTATGACGTCATACCCATTGGCGGCAAACAGAGTGGCCCATCCTTGTCCAATGAGTCCCGCGCCGACGCATGCCACCGTTTTGATGTTGTTGCGCATTTTTGCTACCTTCTTTCCGGCCGCACGACCAAATTCGCTGAATCATACTTGCCCTGCCGCCGTGACGCGGCACTTTTTGTCATCCTTCTTCAGATGGTTGCGTCAGGGTCTTCAGAACCTCTTCGAGTGACGGTGTGCCAGGGGCGTCCTTGAACCCGCTCAATCGTCGATAAATCATTTCGGCCGCAGCATGGAACTCACCGGGCAATCCGGCCTCGCGAAAAGTCGCCGCTATTTCCGCCATCTCCCCTGCAAATCGCCAAGCTTTGGCTGTTTCTCTCCGGACTCTCTCGGCCGCCTGCTCGCCGAAGTTGGGCCAGTCCCTTGACCATTGCGTCTGCAGCTCACCGCGCACGCCCAGAACCTCAGCAGTGGCTAAAATTGCACTCAACAGGGCGGAGGTCCCCTTGGTATAGGCGGCATAGCACATTTTTAATGCCGACGCCCTGCCGATGGATTCTCCGATG
>JASFGZ010000243.1:0-7014 GCA_050123495.1 Desulfobacterales bacterium | reverse complement strand
CGCGATCTTAATCGTCGGCATCGGTTATTTGGGCTGGCAAATATACCAAAAGGCATCCGTTTCCCGTAAAGACTTTAACATGCGACGCCGCAATCTCACGGTGGCCGTGGAAATTGCCCCCGTGCAGAAAACATCTATTCGTGAAATCGGACAATTTACCGGATCGTTGCTTCCCTTGTCTGAGTTCAAAGTGGCACCGAAAATTGCCGGTAGGCTGGAAAAAATCCTGGTCAACATCGGTGATACCATAAAGGGGGCTCAACTGGTGGCTGTGCTGGATGATGAAGAATATCATCATCAGGTCAATGAGGCGATTGCAGAGCTCGAGGTCGCCCAGGCGAATTTTGAGGAGCGCGATAACGCCCTTCAAAACGCCAAGCGTGAATATGAGAGAACGGTGGCATTGCGCCAAAAAAAGATCGCATCCGAGTCGGAGCTGGATGCGGCCAAATCTGAATACAAAGGGCAACAGGCCAAACTCAAGGTCGCCCAGGCGCAGGTGTCCCAGAAGAAGGCGGCCCTGGAGATGGCCAAAGTCCGGCTTTCCTACACCCAGATAAAGGTACCGGCAAATCACGCCGCCGGGCATCGGGTGGTGGGCGAGCGTTATGTGGATGAGGGCGCCATGCTGGCGCCCAATACACCGATTGTCTCCATATTGGATATCGGGACCCTGATCGCCGTTATTAATGTCATTGAACGCGATTATCCCAAAATCCAGGCTGGTTTGGAAGCGGTGATCAGCACCGATGCCTTTCCCGGTCAGACATTTAGCGGCAGGGTCGTCCGCATCGCCCCCCTTTTGATGGAAAAATCCAGGGAGGCCAGGATTGAGATCGAAATTTCCAATAAACAAAGACGGCTGAAACCGGGAATGTTTGTCCGGGTGCAGATCGAATTTCAGCAGCATGAAAATGCAACCGTGGTTCCGATTGCGGCGCTGGTGAAACGAAACGGGCAACAGGGCGTTTTTGAGTTGGATCGAAGCGAAAAAAAGGCCCATTTCGTTCCCGTCGAACTGGGCATCGTCAACGGAACCCAGGCCGAGATCTTAAATCCGCCGCTATCCGATGCGGTGGTCACTCTCGGTCAGCATTTGCTTGAGGACGGCAGCAAAATCATTTTGCCGGATGAAACCCCCCGGGAGCCTGCGCCTCGAAATTCCGGCCCAACGGGCTCGCAGCAACGCCAAAAGCCTGCGACCGGAGAGAAGCCATGAACCTCTCCCGTTTTGCCGTCCATCGCCCGGTCCTGACCGTTATGGTCGCATTGATCGTCATTATCGTGGGCATCGTTTCTTTTCGACGCCTGCCCATTGATCTGATGCCCGATATCACCTATCCCACCTTAAGTATTTCAACGGAGTATGAAAACGCCAGTCCGGAAGAAGTGGAGGAACTGATCACCCGGGTCATCGAGGCGGCCATGAGTGCGGTGCCGGGGGTGGAAGAAGTTTCCTCGGTGTCTGCCGAAGGCCGCAGCAGTGTGCGGGTAACATTTGTCTGGGGCACCGACCTGGATGCGGCGTCCAATGACATCCGCGACCGTTTAGACCGGATCATTACGCGTCTTCCGGAAGATTCCGAACGCCCCCGACTGCGCAAGTTCGATCTGGCCAGCTTTCCGATTCTGATCCTGGGTGTTTCCGGAAAGCTGGATCCCATCCAGATGCGTAATATCATCGACCATCAGGTGAAATACCGGATTGAACGCGTTCCCGGTGTGGCCTCCCTGGATATCCGCGGCGGACTCGATCGCGAGATCCATGTGAACCTGAATGCCGAAAAACTCAAAGCCCTGGGTTTGCCGATCGACCAGATTCTAAACCGAATTAAAGACGAAAACATCAATTTGCCGGCCGGAACCATCGAGCAGGGATTGATGGATATTACCATTCGAACCCCCGGGATCTATACAAGTCTGGATCAATTGCGCAACACGGTGGTGGCCATTCGGCAGAAGGCCCCCATTCAGCTCAAAGAGATCGCTACGGTTGATGATGCCTGGCAAAAAGTGACCCGAATTGTTCGGGTAAACGGCCGGCCCGGTATCCGAATGTCCGTCAATAAACAGTCGGGCAAAAACACCGTTGAGGTTGCCAGCGGGGTCCTCAAGGAAATTGAGCGTATCAATGCCGATATGCCCCACATTCAGATCACGCCCATCATTGATACCTCCGATTATATCAAACGCTCCATTACCAATGTCGGAACCACGATTCTTTACGGCGGCGCGCTGGCCGTCCTGGTACTTTTGCTGTTTCTTCGCAATATACCCAACACCGCCATCATCACCACCACCATACCGATTTCCATCGTCGCCACCTTTGCCCTGATGTATTTCGGCGGCTTTACACTGAATCTGATGACCCTGGGAGGACTGGCGCTCGGGGTGGGGATGCTGGTTGACAATGCCATCGTGGTTTTGGAAAATATTTTTCGACTTCGAGAAAGCGGTCAGGCGCCTGAAACGGCTGCTGTCAACGGCAGCAAGGAGGTTGTAGCAGCGGTCATCGCCAGCACCATCACCACCCTGGTGGTGTTTTTGCCGTTGATCTTTGTGCGCGGCATGGCGGGCATCATGTTTAAGCAGCTATCCTATGTCGTCAGTTTCTCCCTGGCATGCTCGCTTGCGGTGGCGCTGACGTTGGTCCCTATGTTGACCTCAAGAGTTCGCCGGCCGATTGTTTTTGAAACGCAAGGCGCGAAGGCCCGAGGTCGCAAATTCGTGCGAGCCGCCGGTCGGTTCTTTCCTCGTATAGAGCAAAGATACGGGAATCTGCTCGGCTTTGCGCTGAATCACCCGATTATAATTTTAGGCGCAGCCGGTTTGACTCTGGCCGGCAGCCTGTTGCTGATCCCCCTGGTGGGTGTTGAGATGATGCCGGCCACGGATGAAAGCGAGGTGCGGGTCAATGCCGAAATGGCGATGGGTACCAAGCTTGATATGGTGGATGATACCTTTAAGAAAATTGAAGCGATCGTCAAGCGGGAAGTGCCGGAGATTAAGAATACGGTGTCGTGGATCGGCGGATCGAGCTGGCGGGCACGCGGATCCAATGCCGGCGCGATGCGCATCGCACTGCAACCCGTCACAGAGCGTAAACGATCCAGCGAGCAGATTGCGGCTGATCTTCGCCGAAAGCTTCGGTTTCTCCCCGGAGTCCTGGTTCGCACCCGGGCCGGACAGGGGCTTTTTCTGCTGCGGATCGGAACGACGGAAGGGGATAAAGTGGAGGTGGAAGTTCGCGGTTACGACCTGGAAGTATCCGATGCGCTGGCCCGGCGCATCCAGGAAGTGGTGGCGAATGTCGACGGGATTACCGATGTCAAAATAAGCCGTGAGACGGGAACCCCTGAAGAATTGATCCTTGTGGATCGGCAAAAGGCTGCGGATATGAAACTGACCGTATCCAAAATCGCTAAAATGCTCCAGACCGCACTTTCCGGTACATCGGCCGGCTTTTTTAGAGACGGCGGGTATGAATACATGATTCGGGTAAAGCTTGCGGATGCGGATAAAAAGGACCTGCAGGAAATCCTGGATCTTTCGCTGACCAACACGGACAGTGAACCGGTGGTACTGCGTAACGTGGTGCGCGTCACACCCCGCAGAGGACCGGTTCTGATTCAACGCAAAGACCAGGAACGGGTGGTTTATGTATCGGCCAACATCAGTGAACGCGACATGGGCTCTATTATCGCGGATATTCAAAAGGGCTTGCGCAACATTCCCGTTCCCAAGGATTTCAGCATTTTATTCGGTGGTGATTATGAAGAGCAGCAAAAGGCTTTCCGGGAGTTACTGATGAGTTTCGTCCTGGCGCTGGTCCTGGTCTATATGGTCATGGCGTCCCTGTATGAATCGCTGCGCTATCCGTTGGTCGTGATGTTCTCGGTGCCGTTGGCCGGCATCGGCGTCATTCTGATGCTTTTTTTGACAGGTACGACTTTTAATATTCAGTCGTTTATCGGATGCATCATGCTGGGCGGTATTGCCGTCAACAATGCCATCTTGCTGGTGGACCACATAAATCTGCTGCGGCGGCGTGACGGCATGCCGCTGCGCGAGGCGATTGAAGAAGCCGGACGGCGGCGCCTCAGGCCGATTCTGATGACCGCCACGACCACCATTTTAGCAATGACCCCGCTGGCGCTGGGACTCGGAGAGGGCGGAGATGCCCAGGCACCGATGGCACGGGCGATTATCGGCGGGTTGTTCAGTTCAAATCTGATAACCCTGGTGGTGATTCCCACCGTGTATGCGCTGATTGACCGTCGGGCCTTAAAAGAGCCGTCACCTGTGGCGCACAGCCCGGAGAAGCCGGACAAAACCGATCTCCCTCAGGCGGGGGATGGCGTTCAAGAGGAGCTGGTATGAAATCGGCCAAATTTTTGTATCGCCGGTTGGGTATTTTTTTTATCAGCGGCCTATGGTTTATTTTGGCATCCTGTAACATGCTTGAAAAGCAGATTGATCGTGCGGCCGGAGGGCCGGGTGTGCCCGCCGATACGGCTGTATCCGTGCAATTTGATTCCATGGAGCCCGCCGACAAGAAGACCCCACAAATGGTATCGCCGGGCCCGCTGAAGATCACCATTGCAGAAGCCATTTTGCTGACGCTGGAAAATAACCGGGCACTGGTGGTGGAAAGATTGAATCCTTCGATTGAGAAAACCTTTGAGGACCAGGAAAGGGCCGTTTTTGATCCGGAAACAAACGCGGAAATTTCCGGGGGACGAACCGATACGCAACGCCTTTCAAGAATCGGAGTCGATACCCAGAATGAAACCGTCGATAACCTTGAGGGTGTCATCTCGCTGGAGCAATTCTTCCCGACCGGCACAACGGTTGCCGTTGGGGGCAGCAGCCTGATGACGGACTCCTCTCTGAATCAGGACAAATTTTATACGACCCGGTTCGGCATGACCTTTACCCAGGCCCTTTTGAGAGGATTCGGAACCCAGGTGAATCTGGTCAGGTTAAGGCAGGCCCGGCTGGATACGCGCCTGTCGGAATATGAGCTGCGCGGTTTTACCGAGTTCCTGGTGGCACAGGTTGAGCGGACCTACTGGGACTATGCGCTTGCGCGGCGTCAGATTGAAATTGTTGAGGAATCACTGAAACTGGCCCGTCAGCAGCTCGATGAAACAAAAGAACTGATCGGGGTCGGCAGACTGGCCGAGGCCGAATTGGCCGCTGTCCAGGCTGAAGTTGCGGCCCAGGAGCAGGGACTGATCAACGCCCGCAGCAACATGGAATCCATCCGTTTGCAGCTGTTGCGGCTGCTCAACCCCCCCGGCACTGGACTCTGGCAGCGCAGCGTGGATTTAGTTCATCAACCCACTCTGCCCGAAATCAAACTGGATGACGTTGAGCAGTACGTGGCCGTATCCATGCGCATGCGCCCGGAACTCAACGAGACCCGCCTGGGCATACTCCGCGACGATCTGGAGCTGGTTCGAACCAAAAACGGATTATTACCCGTGATGGATCTTTTCATCACTTTAGGCAAAAGCGGGTATGCCGACTCCTTTGGAGAATCCTTCCGCGATATCAACGGCGATAATTATGACGCCCTTGCGGGCGTTCGATTTCAATATCCGCTCTGGAACCGGGACGCAAAAGCCGTTCACGAAAGAGCCCTGCTGAGCCGCGAGCAGGCCGAAAAAGCCCTGGCGAATCTCTCACAGCTGGTGGAAGTCGACGTGCGCACCGCCTATATTGAAGTCCAGCGTACCAAACAGCAGATTGCCGCCTCCACTGCGACACGCATATTCAATGAGGAAAAGCTTCGGATCGAGACTGAAAAATTCCGGGTGGGAAAATCAACCAGCTTTCTGCAGGCCCAGGCGCAACGGGATCTTTTGATAAGCCGCATCAACGAGGTGCAGGCCCTAGCAAATTATCTGACCGCGCTGGTCGATCTCTATCAGAAAGACGGATCACTGCTCGAGCGCCGCGGCATCTCAGCTCCAGGACGCGAACCGGTGAAACTTTCAAAAAAATGAACGTTGAGCGTAGAAAAAAGATGATGTTGTCCAAATAATAGAACTTGTGATTATCAATCGTAATCCAACTTCTAAGGATTTTTTATCTTCATAGCCGCCTTATGAAATCCAGCCAAATTGTGTGTTTCGTATACCTAATATACAATCGCAGATTGTAAGATAGGTACAGAAATTTTACAGTTGGGATATAACACTGATATCACAAGGCTTCCTCTGAGCACTAGAAAGTCCGTTCAAAGAAAAGTCGTCCAAAAACTACCAAACGGGTCTATCCAGCATCTCGAGATGAAGCCTTTTCCCGGTGTATGGATGATTGACGGCCACCTCTTCGTTTAGCTCAACGCCCAATCCAGGTTTGGTTGGAGGAATAATATAGCCTTCTTCCCACCTAATGGGCTCTTTGAGAATCTCGGCGTGGAAACCATCCCAGGTTTTTATGCCTTCTTGTATCAAAAAATTAGGACTGCAGGTATCAATTTGAATGTTGGCAGCACCTTCAATGGGACCGCAATACAGATGCGGAGCAATCTGTGCGTAGTGCGCCTCTGCCATTCCGGCAATCTTTTTGGCCTCAAGAATTCCACCAACCCTGCCCAGGGCCATTTGCAGGATAGCGGCTGCCTGCTTTTTAAGTAATCTAGCAAACTCATACTTGGTAGCATGCCGCTCCCCTGTTGCAACGGGTATGCTGGTGGAACGGGCAACCCTGGCCATTTCTTCCACATTTTCCGGCGGCACCGGCTCTTCAAACCATAACGGGTCGAACTTCTCCAGCCGCTTGGCCAATCGTATGGCACTTGAAGTGGTCATCTGACCGTGTGTTCCAAAAAGCAAATCACATTTGCTACCGACCGCCTCTCGAACGCGCTTTACGAATTGTTCTGTATGTTCCAGGGCTTCCAGAGATAATTGCCGCGGGTCAAAGGCTGAATAGGGCCCCACCGGATCAAACTTCACAGCGGTAAAGCCTTGCTGAACATACTCGGTTGCTCTTTCAGCAGCT
>JASFGZ010000242.1:0-7030 GCA_050123495.1 Desulfobacterales bacterium | reverse complement strand
GCTAAGAAGCTATAAGGCTAGAAAGCTGGAAGGTTTAAAAGCGCAAAAGCCTTCAGGCTTTCTGGCCTTCCAGCCTTCAAGCTATGAGCCATGAGCTATCAGCTACGAGCTTTTTTGGCCCACGCCTGACACCATAGACATTATTTTGCTTAAAGAACTCAACTGGATAGAACTAAACCAAAATACTTTTGTAAAATCTTTGTGGGACACAACAATATATGATGTCAGTATACAAGGAAGTTGGCGGGTTAATGGCAGATTTGAAGCAATGTGTGGCCTTAACCGGTGCCGGTATTTCAGTCGAAAGCGGCATTGCCACATTTCGCTCAAAAGGAGGCCTCTGGGAAAAATATGATCCCATGGTCTATGCATCCATTGAGGCCTTCAGAGAGGATCCATCCAAATACTGGACGATCCGAGGTGAATTTATCCGCAATTATGATACCTATCAGCCCAACAAGGCGCATCTTGCTCTGGCCGCGCTTGAAGAAATGGGAATTGTGCGGCATGTGATTACCCAAAATATTGACGGTCTGCATAAAAAGGCCGGTAGCAAAAACGTAACTGAAATTCACGGAAGCCTCAGAGAGACATATTGTCTGCAATGCGGCCAGGAATTTTTAGCTCCGCATGTGCCCGAAGGCATGCCGCCGTATTGTGAGTGCGGCGGCGTATTAAAGCCCAATACGGTATTATTCGGTGAGCAATTGCCCAAAGCGGCGCTGGAAACTGCCTATCATCAATCTGCAACCTGCAAATTGATGCTGGTCATCGGCACATCGGCGGTCGTTCAACCGGCGGCATCTTTACCCGCTTTAGCCCAGCAAAAAGGCGCCAAAATTGTGGAAGTGAACATCGAATGCGCGTTTCCCGGTGCGGATTATATCATCAAAGAAAAAGCCGGAGCCGGTCTGGCAAATATTTTGGAGGCTGTAAGGAGGATTAATGTGTAAAGTAATCCTGGAGGCGCATCAAGCGGTAGCGGCTTTGCGATTAAACAACGGCGTCACCAACGCCATTAGTCCCGGATTGCTGGATGATTTAAGCGATGAGGTAAAGCGAATACAAAGCGAATTTAAGGGAATGGTTTTAGCAGGTGGTGAAAAATTCTTCTGCATCGGCCTGGATTTGCCGGGTCTGCTTCCACTCAGCCGTTCCGAGATGGTCGCGTTTTATTCTAAATTTATGCAGGTTGCTTTAGATCTTTATACACTGCCGATGCCCACCGCCTGTGCCCTCAACGGCCATGCCACTGCCGGGGGGACAATTTTTGCGCTGTGTTCTGATTTTCGGTTTGCATCTTCGGGCCGAAAATTTATCGGGCTTAATGAGGTCAAAATAGGCGTGCCGGTTCCTTATCTGGCCGATTTAATATTGAGGCAGGTTGTTGGCGATCGCTGCGCCACTGAAATGATGTTTAAAGGCGAATTTGTGGAGCCGGACAAAGCGCAAGAAATTGGCCTGGTCGACGCCGTTTTTTCTCCAGAAGATCTGGAAGAAAAAGCAGTTGCAAAAATCGCCGAGTTAGCCGCCCTGCCCCCGAATGGACTCACGCTGATTAAAAAGAATCGTATTGAAGCCGTGCGATCTCAATACGAAGATATGCGCGACACCGAAGCGAATCTGTTTCTTGACTGTTGGTTCAACCCGTCAGTTCGGGAGCTATTAAAGGCGGCTGCTAAAAAATTTTAAGAACCCGTTTCAAAAATGCATTAAAGCGGTGTGCTGAAGTTCAAAGTGATCGAAAGTGATTATTAAAAAAATATATGTCCCGCACTTTGCGGTTGACCCTATCAGATGGTTGAGCTAACGTGTGCGGCAATTAAACTGCGAGGTAGATCGCGAAAAATTAACCAATGGAATTTGATAGAAGCAAGATTACATTTATTTTTCTGGGTGTCCTGGTTTTGGTTGCCATTGGGATGGTGTTAAAATATACGCAATCGGTAATCCTTCCGCTTATTATCGCATGGTTGCTTTCATTTCTTCTCGGGCCGGCCATAAATTTCATGACTCGCCGGAAAATACCGACAACACTGGCGGTATTTTTGATATTGATTTTCTTGCTCGGTATTTTTTATTTGTCCGGTACATTTTTATATGCCCGGTTTGCGGCGTTTGCCACTGCGTATCCCAGATACCACTCGCGTTTCACGGAACTGATTACGATGATAACCAGTCAGTGGAATCTGGATTTTGATCCCCTCGCAGGGATCAACTGGGGGCAGGAAATCGGTCATTTTTTAGCACGGTTTTCTCGATCCGTCTTTGCGTTTGCATCCCAGCTGGTTCTGGTGATCATTTTTCTTTTCTTTATACTGCTGGGCAAACCCTTTTTTAGATATAAAATCCTGAAATCCTTCTCAACTCAGAATGCGGATCAGGTTAGCCGGATCACCTTTTCAATTACAGCGCAAATCAGGCGCTATTTATCCTTGCAGTTTCTCATCAGCTTCACCACCGGCGTTCTGGTATGGCTGGCGTTGGAGATTATCGGAGTGGATTTTGCCGTTACCTGGGGAGCGCTGGCGTTTTTCCTTAATTTTATTCCAACGGTAGGCTCGATTGTAGCATCTATCCCCCCTATTTTGCTTGCGCTTGTGCAATTCTATCCATCGCTGTGGCCCGGCTTGATCACCCTTTTAACGATCCTCACCATCCAGCTGGGCATGGGAAATGCGCTTGCACCGAAACTCATGGGAGACCAGTTAAATTTAAGTCCGGTGGTGGTCCTGCTTTCGTTGTTGTTCTGGGGCTGGTTGTGGGGAATCGTTGGCGCCTTGATTTCAATACCGATTGCGGCAGCGATTAAAATCGTCTGCGAAAACATCGAAACCTTACACCCGATTAGCGTAATGATGGGGTCCGGCAAGACCTATCGGCGTGAATATAATGGGTGATATGGCAATGAATTAAAGAAAATACGGCATCAAACCCGACTTACCCCTACCTGCTGAATAACTTTCCGTCAGAAGAAATTGTGAACTTGATCCCAAATAGCCGTAATTTGTTTGATAGCAAGGCGCGATTCGGTTCAAAAACGGAGCGTACACGTTAGTACGTGAGTATTTTGAAGCGGATCGCAACACAGCTATCGGGCAAATTACGGCTATTTGGGATCAAGTTCTACCAGCCAGCCTCTTTCTTGAGCGACTTCAGCGTCGCCACCAGACAGGTCTTCAAGGTAACATTCACATTTTCTCCGGTAATAGCACTGGCTGCAAACGAGGGAACCTTGAGCTGCTGATTGTAAGCCTTTTCCATCTCTTCAACCGGCATTAACGGAACCCCTTCATTAGCGAGATCGCGTTTGTTGTACTGCATGACAAGTGGCATCGTCATGATGTTTAGGCCGTAACTCTGTAAGTTTATTGCAAGATCCTTAAGAGAAAGGATATTTTTTTCATGTCGGATTTTGAGAGAATCGGCGACAAAGACAAGGCCGTCAACGCCCTTTAGAACGAGTTTTCGCGTAGAGCTGTATTTTACCTGCCCCGGCACCGTGTATAATTGAACCCGGACGTCGCAACCCTTGATTTTGCCAACTCCCATGGGCACAAAATCAAAAAAAAGTGTCAGATCTCCTTTGGTTTTAATGGAGACCATTTCATCCGTCATTAATTTTCTGCTGTTTTGGAAAATATATTGCAGGTTGGATGTTTTGCCTCCTCTACCCGGGCCGTAGTAGACAATTTTGCATTCAACCTCCCGTTTTTTTAAATTAATGACTGCCATTGTCAAATAATTATAGAAAGTTGCAAAGAAAGTGTCAATCTGAAAGAAGTTTTAGTCAATAATTTCAAATTATTATAAAGATTACTGTGTTCGCGTCGTATTTGGGTCATTGGGTGTTTTCAAACCGGGTGCTTTGGTCCGCTTACACCGTGACACTTGCACCCATCATATTATTATTGGCATTTTATTGCCAAATCTTGAATCTGAAAAGAATCAAGCCGGGGCTAAATCTCCCAGCTTGATACCGTTTCCGTAATTTTAATAAAACTGCTTTCTATTTATAATCAGAGCTATGTGAGGCCGCGACATCGGTTTCGATCGCCTCCTCGTCGCCAATCTGTAACGATTTATCGAGAATATCCACGGCCTCATCGATTTGTTCTTCGGTGATAATCAGCGGGGGCGCAATCACCAGGGTATCATACCAGGCAGCCATATACACCCCCTGTTTCATTGCATCACCGGCAATTTGAGCTGTCATCAGAGCCTTGCCGCTGAGTTTGTCAGCTTTATCGTCAAAGGGCTCTTTTGTTTTGCGGTTTTTTACAATTTCAAGCGCCCAAAAGTGCCCCATACCCCTGACGTCTCCGACGCAGATATGCTTGTCGCCTAATTCATACAGTTTTTGTTCTAAGTGTTGGCTTGTCCGCTGCAGCAGGCCGGAGTCAAATAATTTTTTGTATTCGGCAATAGCCGCCGGAATGGCGGATGCGGCCAGCGCGTGGTAAGCATAAGTATGGCCGTGACAAAAAAGCTCTTGCTCAAAGTAATTCGAAACCGCTTCTGATGATACGGTGATGCCGGCCGGCGCATAGGCCGCCGTTGCACCTTTTGCCGTTGTCAATATATCCGGTGTAACATTCCAGTGTTCTATCGCAAAAGCCTTGCCGGTGCGAAACCAGCCGGACATAACTTCATCGGTAACCAGCAGGACGTCATTTTCATCGCAAATTTGTCTTAAAATAGGATAGTATTCCGGCGGCGGGACGATCCGTCCGTTGGTGCCGACGACGGGTTCTACGATCATGGCAGCGACATTGCCTTCTTCTTTGATCATATAATCCAGGTAGCGGGCGCATTGGACTTTGCAGTCCGGATAGGCCATGTCAAAGGGGCATCGATAGCAGTAATTATCAGGAGCGAAGCAAACCCCATCAACAACGCAACGTGCCTGTTCGGCATACCATCGCCGCGGATCCCCCGTAAATGCCGCGCCGGCCGGTGTGGCCCCGTGGTATGAATGATACCGGGAGATAACTTTATAGGCCGGAAACTTAGACTGGCGCACCAATTTTAAAGCGGCTTCATTCGCCTCTGTTCCGCTGGTGGAAAAAAAATATTTACTGAGTTTTTCCGGAATAACCGAACGCAGGGCCTCGACCGCCTCGATGGCGGCTTCCGTGAGAAAAGCAGGTGCGATATAGGGCAGTTTTTCAGCCTGTTTCGTAATCGCTTCAATCACACTTTTATTCTTGTGGCCGAGGTTTGAACACATGAGCTGTGAGGAAAAATCGATATAACGCTTACCGGTATCATCGTAAAAGTATACCCCTTCCGCATCGGTTATCAGCAAAGGCGTAACCCATGCGCTTTGGCGGTTCCAGGTGCCGTAAGTGTGATCCGTCATCTCCTTGATTCTTTTGGCAGCTTGACTCATTTGGCTTGCTCCTTTTCATGTAAAATTATGGTAATATATTATCCCATAAGTGTGCCTGCGCTCCCGGTTTTAGCAGAATCGTTCCGTTTGCCCTCCTGTTTATGAGGGTTTGATCCCACAAATCCAAAACGATTTGCGACAATTGCCCCGGTTTGAAAACACTCCATTACAATTCTTGGAGTTTGGCAAGGTGCGCGGAGTGTTTTTTGCCGATTAATTTTAAGGCGCGGGCAACTTCGGGCTGGGCCTTGATTTTTGTGGCCGCCTCCGTGTAATAGCGAACCGCTCGGTCTTCCAGGCGGCGGGCCGCATCCACCGCTTCGGAAGCGTTCATCGAACCGGCCCCCTCACATTCTTCACAAAATGGTGCCCGAATGAAATCTTTGATCGGTTCCAGAATCATTTCCGTAACATTTTCGCGACGGGTTCGCTGAACGGATTTGACATTTTTGTTGATGGCCGCCGCAAATTCTTCAAAAATGTGTTTATGATCCGCGCAGGCCGGATTCTCCGCCACGGTTTTGTAGAAACCCAGGTCCTGCAGTTCCAGCTCTTCCGCAAAATTAAGTATACTCCCAAAATTCTCCAAAGGCATTATTTCCGCTCCTTCATGTATTTTTAAGATTTTATAGAGCTAAACTGGCTTTAAGATCTTTGAAAAAACAGTAAAATTGGTTTTAAAAGCTTAGATCATGTTCGATGGCAAGGCGTCCCGCGGATTGGAAACGGAGCGTACACGTTAGTACGTGAGTATTTCAATTCGCGGGACAACGCGGCCAGCGGACATTAGATGCGTTTTTAAAACCAATTTAGAACCAGCGTTGTATGACGACTTTGGTATCCGTGAAAAAGTTAAAGATTTCCTGACCGTGCGCTTTGGTGTCGCCGAACATCGAATTGCCGGCACCGCCAAACGGGAAAAAGCTCATCGGTGCCGCGATACCGATATTGATGCCTATCATACTCGGCATGGCGCGATATTTGAATTCGCGGGCAGTCGCCCCGTCATTGGTATAAATACAGGCGGCGTTGGCAAAGCCGCGCGTGTTGATCAAATCAATGACTTCATTCAGATCTTTGGCACGCACCACACTGACCACCGGGCCGAAGATCTCTTCTCTGGCGATGGTCATATCAGGTTTGACATTGTCAAAAAGCGTCGGCCCGACAAAAAATCCATTGGGGCATTCATCAACTTTAAAATCGCGCCCGTCCATCACCAGATCCGCACCCTCTTCAATGCCCTTTTCGATATAGCCCAACACTTTTTCTTTATGGGCTGCGGTTGCCAGAGGCCCCATGGCGGATTGTTCATTCAGACCATCGCCGACTTTCATAACTTTGGCTGCAGATGAAAATTTTTCAATGAGTTCGTCGGCAATGTCTCCCGCCGGCACCAGTACAGATCCGGACAGGCAGCGCTGTCCCGTACATCCGTAGAACGAGGTGATCAAGGAGGGCATAGCCGCTTCCAGGTCGGCATCCGGCATGACCGCCACGATGTTTTTAGCGCCGCCCAGCGCCTGAACGCGCTTGCCGGTTTCACCGCAGCGCTGGTAGATGTATTTGGCTGTGGGTGTGGATCCCACAAAAGAAATACCCTGAATGTCGGGGTGATCGAGCAAAGCATTCACAACG
>JASFGZ010000241.1:0-7044 GCA_050123495.1 Desulfobacterales bacterium | reverse complement strand
ATCATCTTTGATCTTGCCCTGGATCTGATTGGCACTGATGGCAACTTCGATAACTTTTTTGTCTTTTAACAATTTTAAAAATTCGCTGTACGGTATGGTTTTTACCGCAAACATGCCGGTTATATAATTTTGCAAAATCAAAACAACCCAGACCCCCAGCAGAACATACCAGATGGAAAATTTTTGACGTTTTTCCATGATTCCTCCTTATCATTTTCTGAAAGCTAACCGGATAATTTTGGAAGCAAAAATGAAGCAAAACTTAAAACAAAGAAAAAACCGCACATATCCGTAATCGTCGTCAACAGCGGGCCGGAGGCCAGGGCCGGATCGGTTCGCAAACCCCTTAAAATAAGCGGGATCAAGCCCCCGAAACTCACGGCCACAAACGTATTGGCTGCCAGTGCGGCACCAACGATCAGTCCCAGATAGGGGTTGCCTTTCCATAGCAACGCAGCTCCGCCCAGCAGACATCCCAGCACCAGGCCATTAATAATCCCGATGGAGGATTCCTTAGATAAAACCCGCAATAACTCTTTGGGGCGCACTAGGCCCAGGGTGAGTTCCCGAATGCTCACAGCCACCGCCTGATTGCCCGAGCAGCCGCTCATGTCGGAAATAATCGGCAAAAATACGGCCAGCACAATGGCCTTTTCTAGGGTGTCCTGATAAAGCGCAATAACGCTGGCAGCGATAATATTAAGGACAACATTGATGCTGAGCCAGGATAAACGCCGCGAAGAGCGTTTCGCCAGCGGCATGCTTCGAAATTCCTCACCTCCCACAATACCGGCAAATTTTAAAAACATCTGATTGTTACGTTTGTTGGCTGCTTCGCGAACGCTTGAACTGCGGACAACACCGACTAAATTGCCTCTATCATCGACTACCGGCACACCCAAAAAAGTGTTCTGCCTGAAAAATTCTCTTAGATCACGAAGCGAAGTGTGGACATTGACACTCAGGGGATTCTTGACCATTACTTCGTGGGTCAGTTGATGTTTGGGTGCCATTAAAAGATCGCGCAGTCGGAGCACGCCCACCAGTTTATCAGTATCGTTAACCACATACGCATACTGGATGTCATAATCAGAATATCGCTCACCATGCTGTTGCAAATCATCTAAAACATCTTTTATCCGGTGTTGGCTGGTGTAAGAAAGATATTCGGTTATCATCAGTCCGCCGGCTGTATTTTCGGGATAACTCATCAATTGCCGTATTTTTTGAGCACTAACATCCCCCATATCCCGTAAGATGGATTCGGCATGTTCTTCATTGAGTTTCTTCATAACATCCGCTTGGCGGTCGCTGCGCATCTCTTCCACGATTGGAACCGCTTGTGCCTGAGGAAGTTGCGCAACAATGTTGGGAACGCCTATATCAGAAATTTTTGAAATAAGATCAGCCGATTTTTCATAGCCGATGATTTCGAGCAAATGGATTTGGTCTTCTTTATCTAGTCTAGAGACGACACGGGCCAGGTCGATTGTTGATAGATCTTCAAGGAACGAATCCAGTTGCTGCCTATCATTCAGATTAATTAAGGCTCCAAGAGTCGTCCTATTATTTTGTTGGTCTGCAGCACTGATTTCCATTTGAAAGCTCTTTCTATTTAATCATTTTTAAAAAAATGGTTTCACTATCATCGGTTATCGATACAACCGGCGCTTTATGATGATCTATCCAAAGATCTGCATAAATTTTTTGGTATGCTTTCATTCCTACGCTCCATTTTGTTCAAATTTCAAAATAGGATCCAAGGTATCTTTCTATAGGCAATTGGTATGCCATTTTTTTCATGTGGTAAAAATGCAAAAGAAAAAAACGGACGAGCATTAAAAGTATCTGAATCTTATAGAAAAACAGGTTCCGCCAAATAAAACCTGACCAGGGGAAATATTCATAAGAAAAGACATGAATTCGAAAACCTCGCTAAAGGAGAATCCCCGGTTCCGATTTTTTTCAAATATCTGAATTGCAGGTTCCGCTCCCCGGTTAGTAAAAAAATTAAACATATTAATTTCAACAAGTTAAATAACTGGCATATGGATTGCTGTGTGTGTTGAGCAGGGTGCACCCGATTTTAACATCCAGGATCCTTGGGCGAATATTTTTTCCGCCGGGGCAAGGAAAGAAGAAGTATAGCACGTGGAATGATGGCACTGTTTATTGTGATCAACTTTGCCAATTCATAATTGGTAGAAAACAAAAATGGAGATCAATCATGTATAAGAAAATCCTGGTCCCTTTAGATGGATCAAAAAGAGCGGAAATGATCCGTCCCCATGTAAGGGAGTTGGCGAGTCGGTATGAGGCGACGGTTATTTTCCTCAGAGTTATCGAACATGCTTATACCAATGGTATCGGAGAAACATTTAGCAGCATCAGTGAAGAGGCATTTGAGGCAAAATTAAAAGAAAGCGAGTCTTACCTTGATGGAATTGCATCCAAGTTCCGGAATAAAGGTATTACCTGCAAAACGCTGGTCGCCCATGGACGGATTGTAGAAAAGATAATTGAGACTGCAAACACTGAAGATGTAGACCTCATCGCGATGACGAGTCATGGATACGGGGGGCTTACCCGCATTTTTTACGGCAGTGTTGCCGCCGGTGTTTTAAACCGGGTAGATCGCCCGCTTTTTATCGTGCGGTCACGATGGACTGAATAAATATAGTTTAAAAGATATCCAGGTGGCTTTCATCTCGGATTGATGCAGGGTAGAATCGCACTGGGAATCGCCCGCGCTGACCTGCTGATTCAAAGATATTTGCTGAGCCTGCTTGCAGTCGCGGGCAAAAATGTCATGAAGAGATAGCAGATTATATCAGCTGATTCTGGCAGAAGATATGAGATACTTGTGAGACAAACACTGATAAAGTTTGATAATGTATATAAGAAACTCGGCGACAACCAGATACTTCAGGGAGTTAACCTGAGTATTTATCATGGGGAGGTTACCACCATCATCGGTAAAAGTGGTGTCGGTAAAAGTGTGCTGCTAAAGCATATCATCGGCCTGATGCAGCCAGACTCCGGGGAAATTTTCTTCTATGGACGACCATTATCGAAAATGAAAAATCCGGAAATAGATAAGCTCCGGGAGAAATTTAGCTATGTATTTCAAGATGCAGCTCTTTTTGACTCTATGACTGTGCGCGAGAACATCGCACTTCCGCTGCAGGGAGGCACATCGTTACCGAAATCAGAGGTTAAAAGCCGGGTGGAGGAAAAGCTGCAGCTGTTCGAATTACAAGGGGTTCATGATAAATACCCCAGTCAGATTTCAGGGGGCATGAAAAGGCGGGTTGCTCTCGCAAGAGCCCTGATAATGGATCCAGAGGTGGTCCTCCTTGACGAACCGACCACAGGGCTTGATCCTATCCGCAAAAACGCAGTGTACAACATGATTGTCGACTACCAGAAAAAATTCGCCTTTACAGCCGTAATGATTAGTCATGAAATTCCAGACATTTTTTATTTTTCCCAGCGCATCGCTATGCTAAATGATGGCGTAATCTGCTTTGAAGGCACTCCCGAAGATATTCGGCGTTTTTCTGATCCGTTTGTTCGGCAATTTATAAATGGTCTGGAAAAACCCCGCGACATGTTGACAGGAATTGCAACTCCGACACAGGCAGAAAGAAAATTTCAGGAAGAATTAGCACGCTTGCAGCTCCACCGGATTGACTTTTCCGTAGTTATGCTGACAGTGGAAAACATAGATGAAATCAACGAGAAAATGGGGCATATGACAGGCCTAACTATTATCAAGAACTTTGCCAGTCAAATACAGCAACGTCTCGATATCACTGATTCCTGCTCACGCTACAGTCTGGACAAAGTACTCATTGTTCTGCACAACGCGGACATCAATGAAGCGAGAAAGTTTGCTACCCGACTGGCCGGGGAATTGAAAGTTGAAGATCTGCTGAATAATAAAGCCGGTTCAAAGCTCACTGTCCGAATTAGTGCCGGATACGCCCAGGCAGAAGCAGACAGCCTCTTAAAGGAGGTTCTCGCAAAAGCGGAATCAAAAGACAGCTTGTATTATGAATTTGAGTTGGAATGACAGTATTGCACCCGAAGCTTTTCGTATAAGATCTATTCTAAACTCAGATCAAAGGCCGGAGTAAAGACTCTTCCCGGCTGGTACTTTGTCCACCTCGATGTCGCCCGGCAAAGCAATAATGCGATTAAAACTACCGGCTTCACGCTCTCGCCTGTGGAAATTTAGGTCACCGTCCTTGGTGGAAATCTTGCGTTCGCCGGATAGGGTCAGGTTTCTGCCGGTTGCTGAGATATTTAATTCTTCGGCTTTCAACCCGGGCAATTCGGCTCTGACATAATAATTGTCTTTATTTTCGGTTAAATTAATTAATGGGAATACACCGGCAGTTTCCGGACGATAGGTTCTACCCAGCACATGATGGAACATCCGGTCCATATCGCGCCGCATGCGTTCCAGGTCTTCAAACGCACCTCTCCAACCAACGCTTGGCACATTAAATCTTCTGACAATCATAATTATAATCTCCTCCCTTTAATTAAATAGAGAAATTGAAACTGTTCTTATTACGTGAGTAATTTAGTTTCTAACTCCCGCTTCTAATCTGAATCTTTTTGTCCTCCTTGTTTTACAACAGCGATGGGGGGGTGGTTAAAACGCTTTATTAAAAATAGGATCTGACCCAAGCGAGATATACCAACCCGAATATGAATACCACGATAAGAGCACCAACGTACAAATAAACTATGATGTTATCGCTTTTGTTTTTGACTGTTTTTTCCATCTTTTATTGTCTCCCACTGTTAGTTAATTCTTCAAATAAAAATGCTATCTAACAATCGAACTCATAAAATTTCCTTCTGGGTCTTATCCATTTTATTTTACCAGTTCCAATCAAATTCGCCACAATAGCTGTGATCATATTGTCATGGTCTGGCTCAGTCTTTTCATTCAATGCACCAATCAAATCATACAGGCTAGTGATGGTTACGTTTGCGCTGGAATTAGCCATGTTATTTCTAAGGTGGCCTTTGACTGGTCTTGTCATTTTACTTCCCTTTAGGTAATAAAAATCTGATAGAAGCTGATAATCAATATAGCAACTGGCATGCCAAAATATAAGCTATTGGAATAACTAAAAAAATAAAAGGTGGAATCGAGATATGAACTGGTGTGACTGGTTTCGGTAATAAAATTAGGTGCGAAACGATTGCGATGTATCCGATTTTTACTTAACTACTTGAAATCTAAACAAAAAAGTGATACTTAGCAGTTCTTATGTTTTCTTTTAACGGAATCATTATTTCTTATTTGGATAATCGAACTACAGGCTGCAAATTCATTCAAATTTCATCAATTCAAATTTAAATAACAGGCAATTCCGAATTTTGTTCTATATGTTCTTTAATGCCTTTTTATAAAATTTTTCAACATACTCCTTAACCATTCGTCGGGCCGAAAACCTGGCGGCATTGCTCTTTATAGACTCTTTCATTATTTTTACCCAACCGTAAGGAATGCCCTCTTCTGAAACATCGTAATACAGGGGAATAACTTCTTCTTCTAAAATTCGGTATATTTCGCCGGCATCGGCTTGATCCTGATTGCCATCGACTGATGGATGATCGATCGCCCAACCGTTTTTTTTATTGTAACCCTCCAACCACCAACCATCCATGATACTGAGTTGCGGCACCCCGTTGAGCGCCGCCTTCATGCCGCTGGTTCCGCTGGCTTCCATCGGCGGAAGTGGCGTATTGAGCCACACGTCCACCCCGTGAACCATATACTGGGCCAGTTGCTCATTATAATCTTCGATAAATGCAATGCGGCCCCCCATATCCGGATTACGGCTGGCATTGAAAATACGCTGCAATATTTGCTTCCCCGGATCGTCGGCCGGATGTGCCTTGCCCGCAAAAATAATTTGAACCGGACGCCAGCGATCGTTCAAAAGCATCTTGAGTCTTTCGAAATCATAAAAAAGCAAATCTGCCCGTTTATAAGTGGCAAAGCGCCGCGCAAAACCAAGGGTAAGGACTGAAGGATCCAACAAGGCCCCCCCTGCGAGTGCAACAGACGGATTCGCACGGTCTTTGGCCCAGCGCAGACGGGATCTTTCCCGAATGGCATCAATCAACTTGATCTTTAACCAATAATGGGTTTTCCAGAGTTCATCATCCGGTATCTTGTCAATCGATTTCCAGATGAGGGGATTATCGTGATCGGCCATCCATTTAGGCCCCAGATATTTACCCATAAGAAGCTGCATCTTGGGTTCAATCCAGGTCGGAACGTGAACGCCATTGGTGATATGGTCTATGGCGCTTTCGCCTTGTGGGAACTCAGCCCAGAGGCTTTGCCACATCCGGCGCGATATGTCTCCATGCTTTTCACTGACTCCGTTGCGGTATTTGCAAAGTCTGAGCGCCAGCGCCGTCATATTAAATCCGTCTTCCGGTTTTTCCGGATGAAATCCAAGCTTCAGAAATGCATCATGATCAAGTCCCAAAGCCGACCAGTATGAGTGAAAATATTTCTCTATTAAATGAAACGGAAAGACATCATGGCCTGCCGGGACCGGCGTGTGGGTTGTAAAAATAGAGGTATTTCGCACCCATTCCATAGCCTTTTGATAATCCATCTCCTGGTTAATCCGGTCCCGAATTTGCTCCAATAAGGCAAATGCGGCATGACCTTCATTTAAGTGCAGCAAAAAACGTCTGATCCCCAGAGTCTCAAGCACTTCGGCCCCGCCGATTCCCAGAACAATCTCCTGGCGCAGCCGTTGCTCGAGATCGCCGGTATAGAGCCGCGCCGATATTCCACGATTCCACGATTCGTTCAGTTCGATATCGGTGTCCATGAGATAAAGGGGCACCCGCCCGACATCCACCCGCCACACGGCCACATAAATCGGCGGTTCGATCAAAGGAACTTTAACAATAAGCTGCTTCCGATCATCGTTTAAAACTCTATTAATAGCAGCTGATTCCCGTTGAAGTGTCTCAGTGATATTTTCCTGCCATCCA
>JASFGZ010000240.1:0-7051 GCA_050123495.1 Desulfobacterales bacterium | reverse complement strand
AAACAGATAAATCCAGGCGGATTGCCTTTTTGTTTGATCTGCCTCTGTCATGAGCCCACCGAGGCTGGTCCGCAAGGAGCCCAATTTGTGTGATTTTAACGCATTGGACATGGCAGGGTTACCGATGTTTTTCTGGGGTCCGCGAAACGGACCAGGGGCCGCAAAGAAAAAGTAACGTGGTTAACTATTTCTTTCACCGGCCTTGATCCTAATGGGTGCCTGGTTGCAGATCAACGAAAGGTCTATGCCAAACACTTGAAATACCGGGTGCAGATTGACAAACGGGTTACTTCCGCGCTGGTTGGTGACCCTGCAAAAAAAAACGATATTATTTTGCGATGGATAAGTATTTTCTATTGACAGGGGCCTTTTAATGGGTGCCTAACAATGAAATTTTGAGAGACTGAAAATTTGTTAGATGTTCTTATGTAAGGTGCAAGTTATTGTAATGATGGTTTTATAGCCGACATTTACACTTTTGGGGCAATCATAAATTTACTATTATTACAGATAAATATTATACGTTTCTTGGTAAATTTTTATAGCTTTCTTCTTTAATTGAGCATAATCTTGTCCATTCTTTTCCTTTTTTTGAAACTATCTTTGAGTCCGGACGATTCAAAGTCTTTATTGTAATCTCCCATCCCCATTCGTATAGACCTTTATCTTCGGTATTTTCAATTATTTTCCACCCATCAGACAAGACTTCATTGAATTCCCTATCACTCCCTATTATTTCAAACTTTCTTCCTTCGTAACGATGCCATTTTTCTTCAATATCAATTTTTCAATTTTTTGCGGACACCGTCCAGGGTCTTTTGTGCCTGTTCAAAATCCGGTTTCAGCTCCAGGGCGCGCATCCATTCTTTCTCGGCCTTGGCCCATTGATTCTGCTTAAAATAGGCCAGGCCCAGTTTGTAGTTGGTGATCGCAAAGTCCGGCATCAGCTTTTGGACCTGAAGATAGCTTTCGATCGCTTCCTGATATTTTGCCTGCTGCAGACGGAGGTTGCCGAGATTCATGTGTGCTGAAACCAGGCGCGGATTCAGCTCGATAGCCCGTTGGTAATGGTTTGCCGCCGCATCGTCTTTCCCGAGACGCGCATAGACAATACCCAGATTGTTGTGGGCTTCGGCGTAGCGCACTTTTCCCGACACGGATTTTTGAAGGGCGGCGGCGGCCGCTTCCAGGCGGCTGGCATTGAGAGCCATGACACCCAGATCCAGGTGAGCTCTGGCATAAATCACTTCTAAAGCGAAGTGGTCGGATAACAAGACACGCTCACCTGCGATAAAACTGTCTATGGCCCTGATGCTTTTCTCGTAAGCGCTGGTTGCCTTGGCCAGACGCCGGGCATCCTTAAACCGTCTTGCGATATCGTAGTTGAGCCTCGCAAGCAAATGGGTAGCGTTATAATCCTTGGGACTTTTGGCCAGCGCATCTTCATACTTTTGAATCGCATCCTGGGCCATCCCTTTGGCAGTACTGATAAATCCATCCAGGACATCCCTTTTGGCCTGAAACATTGCGGACAGGTCCTTTTCAATTAAAGCGGCGTTTTTAACCCATTTTAAAGAGCTCAGCGTATCCGCCGGCTTCGAACGAAATCGATAGAGTTCCTCCAAAAGTTGGGTCGATCGGGCCTGGAGAAGGGCTTTGGGTGCGGAATACTCCAACAGGGCATTATCATCCGTATGAAGCGGTGCTCCTTTGGTGTACTCAGCCACCGCCTCCTCAGTGATGACAAGTTTGTCAATAAACGCTGTAACATCTCTTAGATTCATTATGTCTAGATCGGCTCTCAACCTCTCGTCATTAAGGCGATCTATGAGCATTTCATAGTCGATATTCAAATCTTGCCAGGATCCTATCAGCAGGTAATCGCCGCCAAAGGAGGCCTCCCACACCGTCACATGGGGAAAAACGGCCTGAAAGGTGCGCACAATCGTTTTGAAATCAATCGAAGACATGGAATAGGCGTCCACCCACTGGCACATCATGCCTCTTTTTTGCAGACGTTTTTTCGCCAGATCGAAAAATTCACGGGTAAAAAGATTGGCCATCCCCGAGATCCAGGGATTGGATGGCTCTGAGATAATCACGTCGTATTGGCGGCTTGTGAGGGCCAGGTGATTGCGACCGTCACCGACAATGAGGTTGACCCTGGGGTCGTTGAGGGCATCACCGGTAAATCCCCGGAAATGTTGATTAGCCTCCACCACGGCCGTTTCTATTTCCACCACATCCACTGCCTTCACCGGATGCTGCTCCACCGCCCCCAATGTCATCCCGCTGCCCAGTCCGATAACCAGGACATTCTCGGCCTTTTGTTGCAAAAGGAGCGGCAAATGTCCGAGCATCAATTGGGTCGCCGCGTCGCCCCTGGCCGAAGCATCCGTCTTGCCGTTTATCTGCAGCGCCAGATTCCCTTCGGAGGTTTTCTGCACGGCCACAACGGCATGCAGGCCCTCTTTGAAAAAGAGGGTTTGACGTCCCTCTTTCATAGCCGCCCTGAGATCGATCCCCTTCTTGGCTGAAATATCTTTGTAGCGATCAAAGTAAAGGTAAGGGCCGCTAGTGAGAATTGTTGCATCCCATTGGGAGATCGGGTACCAGACCAGCACGGCGATCCCGGCGGTCGCCACTGATCCAGCCATGCGTCTTGGCAAGACAAGGGTTGGCGCCCAAAGAAAGAGTACACCGGCCATAAAGATATTCAGCGCCACGGCGATGAGAATACTGTTCTGGGCGCCCAGCCATGGAATCAAAATAAAACCGGCCATAAAGGAGCCGATGATCGCTCCGATGGTATTGACCGCATATACATTGCCGAAAAACCTTCCCACCCGACGGACATCTGTGGTGCAAATCTTGATGGCAATGGGTACCGTGGAACCCATCATGAAGGTAGGAACCAGGATGAGACCAAAGATGATGGCAAACTCTGCCAGCTGGATGTACTTAAAAGAATGAGAAGCATTAAACACAAATTGGATCACAAAGATCGGCAGGTTGCCAAGGACATGGACGATCCCTAATGCGGACAGCCCGACAGCCCCTTGCATCAGGGCCAGCCACAGGACCAGGTCTCGTCTTCGGTCAATGAATTTAGCGATGACCAGGCTTCCCAAAGCCAGGCCGCAGATAAAGGCCGTGACAATCAGGCTGAAGGCATAGACCGAAGAGCCGATGGAAAGGGACAGCACCCTTGTCCAGGCAATCTGATAGATCATGGCAGCAATGCCGGAGATGCCGATCCCAACCATGACAACCGATTGGATGGTGCCCCAACTCTCAGGAACGACTTCTTGCGCGCGCTTCTTCTTCCGCTTCTTGTTCCTGGATTTTCCATTGCTTTCGGAAGGCTCCCATTGGAAGCGAATCTTGGCGAGCTTTAACATGCCGGCACAGATCGATAAGTTGAGCAGGGCGGCAAGATAGATTGTCCAGGTTATCCCCAGGATCGGAATGAGAACGAACCCGGCGGAAAAAGATCCCAGCACCGCGCCAAATGTGTTCACGCCGTACAGCAGGCCGACGTTCCAGCCAAGATCCGATGGTTTTTCTACGAAATATTTGCTGAGAACCGGAAGGGTGGCTCCCATCAGGGTGGTGGGAACAAGAAGTATGATTGCACAAACAAAAAAGCGCAGCAGGCTAAAAGTGTAAAAGGAGGGATTAATGCTCTGATAGACGAAACGGAAGAGAGGCTCCGTGCCCGCAATGAGCAAAGGCAGCAACAGCGCATAGGCACCTATGCTCCCCTCCAGGATGCCGTAGATTGTTAAGGGGTCCCTGATTTTATCAATAAATCTGCCGGCCAGAAAACTTCCCAGGGCCAGCCCGCCCATAAAAGCGGTCAGCACGGTGGTAATGGAAAAGACCGTGTTGCCGATCACCAGGGTCAGCATCTTCATCCACAGAATTTCGTAAACCAACCCGCAGGATCCAGAGATCAGTAAAAACAGCAGGATCAACTGTTTTACCCCATGCCCGAATACGTCGTCTTTTTTGGTTTTCGTTTTCATTTTAGCCATTTCAAAAGAATTTTGTTAATAGTTCAGTCACCAAGGCACTAAACTACAAAGGTTATAAAAAAACAAACTTCATAAACTCTTTCAAGCAAAGCCGGTCCTAATACCTTACGGTCCTCTTCATCAATGACATCGCCGAGGTTGATTCCAATCCGAAACTCCATTCTACGGTTCTCAGCCAACTCTGCGTTGTGGATCTGAATTTTATTCTGCACAGCCACAGCACACTGCACAGCATCTACCACTCTGGAAAATTCCGCAAGTAAATTATCTCCTGGAGAATCCACTACACGGCCCCGGTGCTGTATAATCAGAGATGCCATAATTTCATGGTAGGAAGCAATAGTCTTTACAGCTGTCGTCTCATCTTCTGCCATAAGACGGCTGTACCCAACTGCATCGGCGCTAAGAATAGCGGTGAGTTTGCGTTTAAAATTTTCCGGCACTATGCGGTTACGCCTCTCTTATGTTTCAAAAAACTCGATAATAAATTGAAATCAGGATATGCGAAATGGCATGTCAGCGCAGGCTCGATTTTCCACATAAAATAGGCTTCAGGTCAGGTGGTGTAAGAGAACATTAATCTAACATAAACAGATGACGCATTGTGTCAATCCGAATCAAATCACACATCAGAAAGGCGCAGAGCTGATAAGTTCGTGAATTGGCGATATAGGCACGACATCCCTGCCTTTAGACTAACCAAAATTTGTTTCCTTAGCTGATGATTTATACAATCGTGCCCTCTAGCACGTATTGTGCGCCGATGATGCTTATGTTGACCAAAAATTAAATTCCGATTGATTCCATAGCATGTTTCATGTATCCAAAATTTATCTGAAATATTCGTTGTTAAATTGATATTGGAACATCTCTCAATGTATCTGCAATCTGGGTTTCAGCTTTATAATGACCCCATATTGGATAATAGGTTGGTATAGTCTATTTTTCGTACCCATCGGGGGTGTCAACAAGACGTCAATATAACATCCCCGTATAGGTCAAAATCGAGACGTCTATTTTATATCAATGTTAGCTGGCTACATGAACACAATACCTTAGCAAAAAGATGGAGTCATGATGAAAAAAAAGTCAGGAAGAATGAGTGTTTATACTTTAATTGCTATTTCACTGGTCACAATAATTCTTGTAGGTTGTATCAATGGTCCAGAAACGACACGACAACAAACCGCAGCCGCAAAAGCCGCCTGTTCGATAGAGTCCTTCCCGCAGTTACCGGATGTGACAATTACGTCGGTTTCGCAAGAAACTCAATTCGCACCGCACTGCAAAGTCGCTGGCGTGATAGGCCCGGAAATTCATTTCGAGTTGCTGTTGCCCAATGAATGGAACGGCAAGTTTGTCATGGGCGGCGGTGGTGGTTTTGTGGGCTCGGTTATGAATACCTCACTTATGTTCGGTTCATTGCAAGCCGGCTATGCCACGGTGGGTACGGATACCGGGCATCAAGGACATCCCCTGGATGCCAGCTGGGCACATAACAATCTGGAGCGTCTGGTCAACTTCGGCCATCAGGCAGTGCATCGCACCGCGGTCACGGCGAAGGCGCTGACAGAAGCCTTTTACCGAAATGACATTTCTCGCAGCTATTTTACCGGCTGTTCGCGCGGTGGTGGTCAGGCTTTGATGGAGGCGCAACGCTATCCCGAGGATTTTGTTGGCATTGTTTCCGGCGCACCGGCCTATAGCTGGCCCAAGCTTGGAGCTACGGCTACACAGATTAACCAGGTCATGTATCCGGATCCCAATAATCTGCAGGAAGCCTTGGTTGGCCCTAAAGAACAGGAGCTGATCGAATCCTCCTATCTTAAGATGTGTGACGAACAGGATGGTATTAAAGACGGCATACTCAATGACCCAAGGCAGTGTAAATTTGATGTGGCAACCTTGTTGTGCAAAGGCGCGAAAAACGACAGCTGCCTGAGCAAGGAACAACTGGCTGCAGTTAAGACCATTTATGACGGGCCTAAAGATGGAAAGGGCAATGAGATGTTTTACGGCTTCCCATTTGGCGGCGAAACAGCCCTCGGCGGCTGGCCACGCTGGCTGACGGGTGGTTTAAGATACCAGGCCGATCTGGATGAGTTCCAGGGAGGGGTGGATGCTGGAGATTTCAGGGCACCCATTGCCCCCAGCGCCTATTACGGCTTTGGCAACGGGATCATGAAATACTTTGTTTATAATGACCCGGAGTGGACGTTTAAAAATTATACTTTTGATACTTTCCATAAAGATGCGGAACTGGTTGGCGAAACCCTTAATGCCACCAATCCAGATCTATCGGCGTTTCGCAAGCGCGGCGGCAAGCTGATAATGTACACCGGTTGGTCGGATGCCGCGATATCTGGGCTGGCGACCATCGGTTATTACGACGAGGTGATGGCGCACGATAACACCGCTGCGAACGATATACGTCTGTTTATGATGCCTGGAGTGGAGCATTGCTTTGGTGGCCCAGGACCATCATGGGTGAATTATCTGACCGAGATAGATAAGTGGGTTGAAACAGGCAAAGCGCCAGAGCATCTCACTGCCTATTGGCTGGATGAAAAGTTCCAACCCACAGGCTCACGGTTGTTGTGTGCTTATCCACAGATATCGAAGTACGACGGTAAAGGCGATCCCCGAGATATGTCGAGTTTCATTTGCGTTAGCCCAGACTAAACAGTGTTGACAAAATATTGTGGTGCCGAAAGCTGGACTGAGACCGTTGATACCTCCAATCTATTTGCATCGTCGACCCAAATTTTACACCCGAGATATCATTTTGAAACTGGATAATATAGCATTTGTTTGTCCAAGCCCTACTGCTATTTCTGCTCGATTTCATGTTGCGAAAAAATTGAGGATTGGTAGATCTAACCTGCAATAAACCAGGGTTGTACTGTGATTGTGGGAGCAGGCACGAAGTCCACAATTCGATAGCCTCAAAATTAGTTTAGATATGATTTAGTAAGATTTATTGGCTTCAGTGTTAATTTTAGCACTTTATGATT
>JASFGZ010000239.1:0-7055 GCA_050123495.1 Desulfobacterales bacterium | reverse complement strand
ATCCAGTACATTCTTTGTGTCTGTCTTTATGATTCTTGTGTTTTCTATCGGCCTCACGGCAATGGTTTATGCGGATACGGCCAAGAAGATTGACGCCAGCGCTGATGAAGCCCTGGATCGATTTTACAAGCAGGTCAAAGACGCTAAGGAGCTTACCCGGAACGCAAAGGCACTGCTCATTATGCCGAATGTGGTTAAGGCCGGACTCCTTGTCGGCGGTGAATACGGTCGCGGCGCATTAAGAATTAATGGCAAAACCGTTGACTATTACAACGTGGTTTCCGGCTCCTTCGGCGCCCAGATCGGCGCGGAAGCCAAAGACTGGGTGATTATGTTTATGACCGATGCGGCTTTAAAAAAATTCAGAGAAAGCAAAGGCTGGGAGGCCGGTGTCGACGGTAACGTGGCGCTCATTACCGCAGGTGGAGGCGATAGCGCTTCAACGCGAAAAGCAAAGGGCGATATCATTGGCTTTGTGTTCGACGTCAAAGGACTGATGGCAGACGTATCTTTCAAAGGTGCAAAATTTACGAAACTCGACCTGTCCAAATGATATCCGGTTTTTATCATTTTAGTACCGGAATCCTGGGTAAAAACACCTTTTCGAAAAGTCTCATTTTTTTGATCGAGGATAATCTGTTTCAATTGGTTTTCAAACCGGCTCCAAAAAGCGCGATAGGAGATTACTGTGAGATTAGTTACCCGATCGGATTTTGACGGCTCGGTGTGTACGGCAATTCTTGAAGAGTTGGGGCTCATTGATGATATTCTTTATGTTCATCCCAAAGATATGCAAGATAATAAGGTTGAAGTAACCTCAAATGATATTCTTGCAAATATACCGTTCGTCGAAGGCTGTGGGTTGTGGTTTGACCATCATTCCAGCGAGCATGAGCGTTTGCAGCTGGAAGGGAAATTTAAGGGTGCCAGCAAAAAGGCTCCCAGCGCGGCTCAGGTCGTTTACGATTACTATAAACAGAATAAAGCTTATGCCGCTAGGCTAGGAAAATTTGAAAAGTTAATTCAAATTGTTGGTAAAGCCGATTCAGCCCAATTTACCAAAGAGGATATTCTTCATCCAAAGGGATGGATTATGCTCGCCTTTATTGCTGATCCACGCACCGGCCTGGGCTACAAGCGCAACTTTACCATTAGCAATTTTGATCTCATGAAGCAGCTGCCGCGATTGTTGCGCACCAAAACGGTAGAAGAAATCTTAAGTTTATCCGACTTCCAGGAACGGGTAAAGCTGTATCATGAAGAAAATAAAAAATATGAACAGCTGATCATGAATTCGGCCAGAACCGAGGGACAAGCAATTGTCATTGATCTGCGTGAATGTGATGCCGTCCCTGTAGGCAACCGCTTTTTGGAATATGTTTTATATCCCGAGCAAAATATATCCATACGGATCGCCAACGGTAAAAAGAAAGCATTTGCGATGATATCCGTGGGCAACAGTATCATTAACAATACATCTCAAATCAATGTGGGGTCCTTGACCCTTAAATATGGCGGCGGCGGACACGAAAGAGTCGGCACCTGCCAGGTTCCCTACGCAGACGTAGACATGGTCATCGCCGAAATGCTTGATGTAATTAAGGCATCTTGAAAAAAAGAGTGCCTAAAATGAGCTAAAGATTTTGGCCTCACGCAAAGGCGCAAAGACGCCAAGGTTATTTTTATTATTTAGATTATCATTCTTTGCGACTTAGCGTCTTTGCGTGAGAAAAAATATTAAAATGGATCATTCGACCCAGAGGCTCTCGACGGGTTGATTCCACTTTTGCATTTTAGGTACTTTTTTTAACTTGCACTTTCTTCTAAGATAGCGCCCATGGTCATATCCACCAATCAACCTTATTTCTCTCCATTTCCAGGATTCTTTTATAAGGCGTATTTATCAGATGTTTTTGTTATTCTCGATACCGTCCAGTTTCCGCGGGGCACCACCTGGATCAGTCGCAATCGCTTTAAAAACGATCAAGGAACATTGTGGCTGACGATTCCGGTATGGAAAAAGGGATTGGGTCTGCAGCGCATCCATGCCGTCAGGATCTGTCATGAGTTCCGCTGGGTAGCAAAACATTTAGCAAGCCTTAAATCCGCCTATGCAAAGGCACCGTATTTTGCCGATCATATGCCCTTTCTTGAAGAAGCTTATCTGGCGAGATTCGAAAAACTCATTGACTTGAACCTAACGATTATCCGCTATTTGTTCGGACAGCTTAAAATTGATACCGAGATCAAATTATTATCGGAATTGGGGATTCAAACAACCGGCAATCAAGGGCTGGTTGAAATATGCAAATACCTGGGCGCTTCAACTTATCTGGCGCAACATGCTGCAGGAAAATATCTTGACGGGGCACTATTCCAGCAAAAAGGCATCGAGCTTAAATTATTTAAACCACTTGCCTGTATCTATCCGCAGTTATGGGGTCGCTTTGTTGCCGACCTGTCGGTTTTCGATCTACTCTTCAATTGCGGGCCCAAAGGGTATGAAATTTTACTCTCCGGCAAAAACAAATGAGCTAAAATTTAAAATGAGCGAATCCGCCTCGGATGAATTCACTCATTTTAGGCACTTCTAGAAATTCTTACCAATTGATAACTGCCTGCCGGCCTTGCTTTTCGGAAAACGGCGTTTTATAAAAATTTCCAGATCGTTTAATAAATCGATTTGATTTTTGTCCAGGCGAGCTGTATCTCTGAGATCGTTGATCTTTGTTAGGGCCACCGGTGGTGTCAACCGGTGCTCCCCCCTAAAATCCATTATGGCTTCATCCTTGTGGGTTGGATTAACCCGACGCATATACGCTTCAAATTCTCTGGTAAAATTTTCAGGCAGGTTTTTGGGATAATTTCTGCACAGCAGGCGTATTGCCAACATTTGAGCATCTTTACTTGATAGGCGATTGATAATTTTTTCTTTTTTTTCTAACGGTGCTGTTTGAAACTGAGTGAATAATTTTTCATCCGAACGCGAAAAAAAGCCAATTTGATAAAGGGCTGCCTCGGGGTCCAAATTCGGAATAAATGGATAGGTATAGTTTCGGTGATAGCTAACAATATCCTGAAACGTTGTCGGGTTCGACTGCAACCATTTCAGATTTTCAGCAACGATGGCTTTGCGTTCATCGCTTAAATATTTCCAATATCGCTGGTGGGGGGGTAACACAATACCGGGCTCCCCATATCTTTTGCGTACAATCCATGTGGATTCATCAATTGACGCGGCTTCGGTTTCTCTGAGGTCCGGTAAATCGAGTCGTAGCCACAGGGTTTGATTCGGATAGGGGATGGAGTTTCCGACAGACAGCACCGGCACCTGATACATTTGCCGGGGGCCGTATTCGCTGCCGATCATCAATCCTTTGCGGTGTTCGCCCAGAGCGCTGTCAAAGGAGGGGGGTATTTCGTCGATGCGATGCGCATCCGTGCCTTTTTCAAAATAGCCCAACAGGTAGCCCCACATCTTTTTGTCTTTGAAAAGCCTCCGGGCGAGCGCTATCGTGGTCCGCACGTCAGCGGCCGCATCATGGGACGGTCCGGCGGTGAGCTGGTTGGCTTCACGGAGATGCTCCAGTTTTAGCGACGGTTTTCCGTTAATCTGCGGCCAGGTGATGACCTCTCGTCTGTAAAGCCAGAAGATGACCGTCATGGGGAGTAAATCCATTCTGCCACAGCCATGCTGGTACTGATGCGTATAGGGGGGCAACAGGTTGCGATGAAACGAGAATCGCAGGAATTCATCATCAAAGCCCAGGGTATTATATCCCAGACTGATCGTATCCGGCTGATTCATTAATTGGTGGATTTCGCGGATCGCCTCAAATTCACACAATCCGGTGGTTAAATCTTCAATTGACATGCGGTTGGTTATGATTGCACTTGGAGATGGAATTACATCCGGGCGCAACTGAACCTTAATGCTAGAGCGATCAATTTCATTAAGCTGCCTGTCTGTGCGAATAGCCGCGAACTGCAAAATCTGGTCAAAAGCCTTATTCAGACCGGTAGTTTCGATGTCGTAGAAAAGATACGTTTTTTTCATTGCCGGCTGGTTCCCGAGATCGTGAACGGATACTCACCTTTAAAGCAAAAACCGGGATGTAAGTCCAGCCTGTTCGGCAAAGGACATCGGAAATTTAATTTTCGAGGTCAATCGCCCGGTGTATGCAGGCATTAGGCGCTTAGTTTTAATTTCTTTGCATTTTATGAAAAATATTTTTCATCACGAAAACACGAAATTTAAAAAGCACGAAATTTGTCTTATTCTCTTTTCGTGTTTTCGTGCTTTCGTGATTAACTTATCCTTTGCGGTTGGGGTTGGTCTTGGTTAGGTTTTCTGGTTGTTAAACGCTTTGGGGCGTGAGGCGTAATGAAGATTTAAGCGGCTGAATGGCGGATCCGGCGCTGTGGCAGTCGTGCATGGACAATAGCAAGAGAGCCAAGCGTCTGGTGGGCGTTTGGCGTCATATCGTGGTTATTGTTAAATCGTTGGCGTGATAACCGAATTCAGCTAAAAGATTGCGGGAAGTTCTTACGATTTCATCGGGACCGAGTTTGGTTTCCACATAAATATTGGTCCCTTTAATTTTTTCGGGGATGCGCAATTGATCCGAGTAACGCGAAAAATAGGTGTTGTCCTCTCCTGAAATCCACAATACTTTTTCAAAATCCTTAGAATGGATTAAGGCAAAATATTCACACAGACTGATTAACATGTCCTCCCAGTTGCGGACCGGGCAGGTTTTGCCGTTAAATGAGTAGGATTTGACCTCCTTGTCGATGTAGCTCTCTGCTTTTTTAACCGATTTTTTCGTCGGAACAATTGAAAAGCGCGATGTCGGTTTATACTCTATTTTGGAGACTTCAATGACCTTTGGTGGTGGTGATGCGCTGGCGGACAGACGCTTGGTGATTAACCATTTATCTAAATTCTTCTCCAGAAATCGTTCAATTATCTTCGCCTCGACCTTGTAACCGCAGATTTTCTCAGTGGTTTCCCTTAATAATTCGACAAAAATCATATTGGGTTGGGAAATAATTTTATTCCAGGCTTCAGGGATTATATCTGAAGCCATTTTTTGCTTCTTATTTTGGTTAAGCGTTTTGGCCGTCTTTAATGCCTGACCCCTGGCGACCTTATTTTTGCTCAGCAGGTCTATCAATTGAGGTACGAAATCATCCGCTTCTTGTTTCAATAGATCTATTGAATAAAACCATTTTTCTTGCGAACTTCCTGTAGCGGCTGTCAGATAAAACCACCAAATGATGCCGTTGGTCAGGATTGAAACATTGACGCCTTCCCGTGAGGCAAAACCGAGCAGCGATTTTTGATGATTATCCAATTTTTCGTTAATGCGTTTTACCTCTATGAAAACTTTGTTCGAATTCTTAATCCGCAAGGCGTAGGCGACGCTGTAGGAATTGACGGCGTAATCCGGAATGACCTCTTCGACGTTAAAGATGTCCCAATCTAAAAACGACAGCAACCTCAGAACCACCGCCTGTTTTGTAGAAGCTTCATCAAATGTATCAAGTTTTTTATTTGATTTCAGATCCTTGATAAAGGTGTCAATCTGTTTTTTCATGCTACCCTCAAATGTGAAGAATTTAAGCATCCGTAAGTTCCTATAACCAACCGATCGGTCCCGAACCCTTTGGATATATAGTCCTATATCGGCCCGGGAAAGGCCATACTTAAGTTTTTTAATTAAAGTTTTTGGAATAACCGACCGATGAATCCAATGGTGCGGATGCCCATCGGACGAAAAATTAAACCCGGGAAAGCCAATCATGAAGACCAAATTTCTGTTGTTTAGTGCGATTCTTTTTTTGTTATTGGGATGGAATCCAAAAGATGGTGCCTTATTTTTTTTCTTTGCGGTTCATTTTTTTACACTATCCATTGGCGTCATCCTTTTCAAATTTGAAAAAAAGCGCCAACCCAGGGCGCGTATTGATATGCTGTCGCCTTCCGATCCTTCCAAGTCTTAAATGTTGGGCTTGAGATCGGTGGGAATTGACAATTTTTTGACATATTTTTTGACAACATTTGTCACATTTTGCCTACCCCAAATTTTGGTAAATTTATAACCTGCTGAAAATAATACGATTTCTAAAATAGGCAGAATTGGCATGATAGTTGTATAGGTATGTAGTCAAATTGCCTGCAATAAACCTAATGATCGGTGAATCAATGGCCGGTATGAAGATTTAAGGGCAAAAATAAGCACGGGCCAGCAACAACAACCTCAAATGATAAGGTGCTAAAATGTTAGATAAAGCGGCAGATAATCAGAATTTTGATTTCGACATTGGTCATCTTGTAAAAAGTCCCTGCAAAGATTGTTCTACACGAGAGGATTTTCCAGGCTGCATGGAAGATTGTGAGGTTTTGGATCAAATCCAGACGGTTTTATCTGATTCTATCTCCTGCGCCAATAACTACTCCGTTGCAGAACCCTTCGACGTACCCTCACAGGTGCTCGATCAAATTTAAGCCCCACCCGGCCCTGACCTGACAGTTGGGGCCGGCTGCGCATCAATTTAGAAATTTATCAATAGCGCCTTGATTTTTCTAAATTTTCGATCGTCCGACCCCATCCCTTAAACCCAAGGATTTTAGTCTGCCTGGCCTTAACCCGATCCTCAAATCCCCTTCGCATCAACCTTGACTTTCAATCCATTTTTAATTAATGCTCACGCAAAGCCGCTAAGTCGCAAAGATTTTAATTTAATGAAAAAAGCGCTTTGCGTCTTTGCGAGAGAATTTAAACTTCTGACACGCTTTTCGTTGCCCCGAGTATAATGCGGCGGCATTGTCTGGCACAGACACAAAGGGATTCACGATGAACAACCACCGTAACAAACCCCCCGCGCTTTTAATCATCGATATGGTTAAAGATAATTTTGTTGAAAGCCGTCATCTGCCGATTACGCCTTTTGCCAGAGCGGCAATCAAACCCCTTAATAATTTGATTGATGTATTTCGGGGTCAAAGCTGGCCCATTGTTTTTTCCACCGATGCATTTCATGAACAAGAT
>JASFGZ010000238.1:0-7067 GCA_050123495.1 Desulfobacterales bacterium | reverse complement strand
AATCTTAGGCAGTAGAGGCGTCTTGATGATGGCATCCTGTGCGTCCTCGACTGCCTGAGCGGCCTCTTGCTGACGACGTTTCTGAACTTCGGCCTGCCAGATTGCTAGCATCTTTTGGCGGCTTGCCACTGCTTTCTGGGCGACATCCCGCTCCGTGCTGAACAATTCTACGAGCAAATTATGGCTGCGCTGTCGCAGCTCGTTCAATTTGATTTCGGCTGTTATCTTTTTCTGTTCAGACTTTAGGCTCAGCGCCTTGGAATAATTAAGAATATCTGCCTCGGACGCACCGGATGTTGTTTCCAGCTCCGTTTGAATGTCATTGAGGCGGCTGGTCGCGGTTGCAAGCTTTTCGGGCGTTTGATTGATGATATTCTTCTCCGCGGTTAAGCGTTCACTCAATTCCTGCAGCCTGCTTTGAGCTGTCGTGAGTTCGGCCTCTTTTTGAAGGAGTCGCTGTTCGAGCTTTAACCCGCCCATCTGCCGCGCTCTTGCCTTTACTTTTTCAAGTTCCATAAACGGCTTTTTCAGCTCGGCCTGCAATATTTTTAACCGCTCGGGGGATGTTTGGATAAGCTGTGAGAGTTCGTCTGCCCTTTTATTGGTGCTGGCGGCCAGTTCTATATTTGTAATCGCCCGGTCAATATAATTCAGACTGTCGGTTTTAACCGCAGCATCGATATCGGTCATACTCTCGATCACCGCGCGCCTGGATTTCAGCTCTTCAATGGAACTGGTCAGGGACGGAACTGTCGTTGATGGGGGCGTTGTGGTCTGCTGGGCCTGAATTTCCGGTAAAATCAGCGGCAGCAGCCACATGGAACTCATGATAATGAAACCGACAAGTGTTTTCATTATTTTCAGCATATCAGGCCTCCGGGGCATTGATGAAGTTAAGCATCACTGAGGTCAGGTGCCTGCGGGCAAAATTTGAATGATATAGATAATAACAGTGAATCGCGTTGTCAAACAAAACTGCTTAAATCGCAATATTGTACTTCACCTAAGTTTTTATCGATAAAGATATTAAAGCGCATATCCTATATCCAAAGTATTATCAATCTCTTCACAATTGTGCTTGTAAATAGACCATCCATTAGGGATTTATTGACCGCTTCATCTCTAGTTCATATTATGGGTAGAATTTTGCGAAGCAAAAAATTGATTCGCATCATGGCTTGAGGTGTATTAGCGATCCAGAAAAATAGACCCGAAGCGGATCAATCAACCCATTCGTAAGCCAAAGAGGTGTCAAAATGGATACTCATGGTGGACTCATATATGCCTATATTCTGAACGGTGACGGTGGCGGGACTGCCGTTGACTGGAAGGGTGTCAGAGACTGGCGATCTGAAAAGGGACCGCTCTGGATTCACCTTGATTACTCCAGCGAAAAAGTAAAAAGATGGTTGCAAACGGAAAGCAAACTCAGCGATTTATCCTGCGATATTTTGATGGAGGAAGACACCCGGCCGCGCTTTATCACCACCCAAGAAGGCTTTCTTCTAATTCTGAGAGGTGTTAACTGCAATCCGGGCGCGGATCCGGAAGACATGGTGGCGTTGCGCATGAGTTTTGAAGAAAATCGGATTATCACCATGCGCCAGAGGCGAGTTATGGCCATCCATGATATTAATAAAAGTATCGAGGCCGGCACCGGGCCGAAAAGTATCATCGAATTTCTCACCCAGGTAATCGATCGAATCATTGATCGCATGGGAGATGTTATTGCTGAAATTGACGACCAGGTGGACGAACTTGAGGACGCCGTGCTCACGGATAAGATTTATGAACTGCGCTCGCAGCTCGCCAGGCTACGGCGACAAAGTATCAGCCTGCGCCGCTACATCGCCCCACAGCGGGATATCTTGGCCCGTTTGCAGAATGAGCACCTGGAATGGCTTGGCGACAAAGAAAAATTGCATCTTCGGGAGCTGTCTGAAAGAACGGTCCGTTTCGTTGAAGACCTCGACTCGGCGCGCGAGCGCGCCGCCATCACCCAGGAGGAACTGCGCAACCATTTGGCGGAGCAAATGAATAAGGCCATGTATACGCTCTCTATTGTAGCGGCTATTTTTCTACCGCTTAGCCTTTTAACCGGCCTGCTGGGGATTAACGTCGGCGGTATTCCGGGCGCCGAACACAAATGGGCGTTCGCAGAAGTGACTGTAGTACTGATTGCCATTGGTGTTGGGCTTATTGTATGGTTTAAGAAGATAAAGTGGTTATAAAGCCCGAATAATTTAGAAGGGCATCCGCCGGCGATCGATGTTGACACGCACTGTTCAGATCAGAAAGATAGCCAATCCTTTTGAGTCATATGCAGGTGCGCTGACCTATTATTGATCCAACCACGGACCACGATCCACGAACCACAGACATTGCTATTTATGCTTCTTAGCCAGCAGCACCCCCTCAATAAATGGATCGATGCCGCCGTCCAGCACATCCGTTACGTTGCCGATATCCAGATTGATGCGATGATCTTTCACCATTTGGTAAGGATGAAGGACATACGAGCGAATCTGACTGCCCCAGGCGATGTCATCCTTGCTGTCATGAACCTCCTGAAGCTTCTCATCCTGTTTTTGTTTTTCATGCTGGTAAAGCCTGGCTTTCAATACTTTTAGAGCCATATCTTTGTTGCGGTGCTGGGATTTTTCCTGCTGGCACTGTACTACGATTCCGGTGGGAAGATGCGTAATACGCACGGCGCTGCTGGTTTTATTGACATGCTGACCGCCGGCACCGCTGGCGCGGAATACGTCAATTCGCAGGTCTTTATCCTCAATGTCGACAACGATTTCCTGATCCAGTTCGGGATAGACGAACACAGAAGCAAAGGAGGTATGGCGCTTGCCGCCGGCATTAAACGGAGATATTCTTACCAGGCGATGAACGCCGATTTCCGATTTTAGATAACCGAATGCATTTTCGCCGCTTGCCGTAAACGTTACACTCTTAATTCCGGCCTCATCTCCGGGCTGAAAGTCAATCAACTCGATTTTGTAACCCCGGCGCTCAACCCAGCGCGAATACATTCTAAAAAGCATTTCAGCCCAATCCTGGGCTTCGGTCCCGCCGGCACCGGCATTGATGGATACAATGGCGTTTTTGGCATCGTCTTCACCTTCGAGCATAAGCTCCAGGGATAGGCCGCTAATTCGCTGATCCAGGTCGCTAATTTGCTGGGATACTTCAGCAAGGGTTTCCTCATCGGATTCTTCAACGGCAAGATCCAGCAGAATTTGATTTTCTTCTAGATCGTTAGCCAGTTTGTTAAATTTTTCAATTTTATTTGAAAGCGATGTGCGCGTTTTTAATATAGATTTGGTTTCTTCCGGATTGTCCCAAAAGCCTTCTTTGGCGATTTGCTGCTCAATCTCTTGCAAACGTTTTTCATTGTCCTCTATGTCAAAGATAACCCCTGAGATTTTCAAATTTCAGTTGAAGATCCTTCAGGTTTTGTTTGAGCTCTATGGACATTTCTTTTACCTCCTTCAAAAAAAGCTTATTGCTATATGCTCGCGTGTGACCAATCTCTATTGTTGCTGCCACCAAACCCCTTAGGATGAATCTAGCGGGGCTTTTTTTGAAATCCAAGCGTATATTTGCCGAACTCAAGTAGTATACCAAAAATTGTACCTGCCAGGCAAGCCAGGGCAAATAAATCCCCGAAACGTGTATAAAAAGTTTTACTGCGGATCAGCGGCAACGTTCGGGTGACCGCTGCTTCCTGAAGCAACGGGGTTGAGGTTAAAATGCGGCCGGCGGGATCGATGAAGCCGCTGATGCCTGTATTGGCAGCCCGGGCCAGTGCCCGCCTGTTTTCCACTGCCCGGAACACGGTAATGGAAAAATGCTGATAAGGACCGCTGGTTTTGCCAAACCACGCGTCGTTGGTGATATTGATCAGCAAAACGGCATCGTTTTTTACCATTGCCCGGGAGAGTCCTGGAAAAATAATTTCGTAACAAATTTGGACGCCTAAGGCACCTTTTTCCCATGGTATGGTCTTGCCGGCTTTCCCGGGACGAAAATCTCCCACCTGGGCCACAATTTTTCCTAAAAACGGAAGCCATTTTTTAAAAGGAACATATTCGCCGTAGGGAACAAGGTGGGCTTTTTCGTATGTGTGGATGGTTTTGGTTCCTGGACTGATCAGATAGGCACTGTTATAATATGCGATGTTTCCTTCTTTGCCGGTAAACGAAGGGCTTCCGATAAGATAGTCGGTGTCCGTTTCTTGAATGCCTTCCAATACTTTCTGCGTTGGCTCTTCGTCGTAAAATAAAAAAAAGGGAGTGGCGGATTCAGGCCAAACAATCAGATCGGGATTTTCTGATTTTGCTGAAAGCGATAATCGGTTGTGCGTTTTTACGGTAGCGGCTTGATATGCAGGATTCCACTTTATAGCTTGAAAGACATTTCCCTGGATAACGGCGATACGAGCGTTTGGCGACGCTGCCATCAGATGATCGGTTGTTTTTATGCGCCAGGTCCCATAGAGCCATGTAAAAAGAAAGCCCAGGACAAAGAAAATTGCTGCGACAGCCGGCAGGCGTTTTGAAATCGACTTTTTTTGCCAGGGTTGCCGGGTAATACGTGTCAGGATTAAGAAAAGGGCCGTGTTCCCCAGGACAATTAGAAAGGATACCCCATATACGCCAAACAGGTCGGCCGTCTGAATTAATTGCAGGCGCAAGTACTGGGAGTGCCCCAGCAGCGCCCATGGAAAGCCGGTGAAGATATAGGTTCGAATATATTCCACAGCAACCCAGAACAGCGGCATCGTGATCAGACAGCGCGCCGGGCTGCGGCCCATGGCAGCAACGGCCATGGAAAAAACGGCCGGAAAAAGAGCCAGAATCGCCGCGAAGAGGAACAAGATGGTGATGCTTAGGTACAATGGGAGATATCCGTAAGTTCGCATGACGGGCACCACCCAGTACAGCAGGCTAAGATAATGGATCAGGCCGGCGATAAAGCCGATTCGAAAACTTTTTTTAACGGAAAGATTCGCAATTGCAGCAAACAGGGGTACCAGCGCAACCCAGACGAGCCAGTCCAGTCCGATTTTGGGAAATGATGCGGTCAACAACAGGCCGCTTAACCCTGCCAGAAGCAGATTTTTTTTATCCGATGTCATTTGATAAGCCTTAGCCTTTGATATTTTTCAGCAACCATTGTATATTTTTGGTTATTAATTACAACACATTCTGTTCTAAATTGAGCGTTTCAAATTTTAAACAGGTGATTTACTTGAATCCTGACTGAAAGTCAAAGTCGGAAAGGAAATGAAAGAATCAGTTAAAGGGGTGCTTTTATCCGGCCTGGTTTACCCCGGGCTCGGTCAATTAATCATCGGGCAGATCACCTCGGGAGTCTTGTTTGTTCTTTTAACGACAGCCGGATTTTGTGTTTTTATTTACCGCATTATTCAACGTGCCGCCGGCGTTATCGGTCAAATTTTACCCGTACTCGCAAATAATGAACTGGATCTTAATGCCCTAAAAGAACTGATCGGCCGGGAATCGGCCAGCGGATGGGGGGCGGAAACCATCAGCCTAATCGGCATTGCCGCCTGCTGGATGGCTGCGATTGTGCACGCCTATTTTGCCGGTAAGAAAATAGATTCGCAATTCGGACCCAGCCAAAAAATCAACCCCAAAAGCACGAAATGACGAAAAGGGAAACCGAAAGAAAAATTTCGTACTCTTTAAATTTTGTGTTTTCGTGATAAAAAAATTGAAAAAAAGCCCTCAGATCCACAAATAACTGACGATGGATTTTAGAAAACTTACGCTGAAAATTCTTCCGAAACGGACTATTTGATGGTAAAAGAAAACGATTTGACAAAAACAATCGATGTGTTAACTGCCGTAGGGCACCGAGTGAGGACAGAAGACAGAGGCCAGATGTCAGAAAACAGATCTAAGTAATTGCGGATTTCAGATTGCGGATTGCGGAATGTTGAGGGCATAATTCTGAAACCAGAAGCCAGCCACCGGAATCGAGCTCAATCGAAAGCAGGGCAGCCCTCCGCGGCTGCCAAAAAAAGTCTGGCACCAGCGGCCAGTGGCCAGAAACGAGAAACTTACAACCCGGGACCCTGAACCGGTGAACGCTGAACCTAGGAATTGGAGAGGAGTGGAAAATGCACGTAACCTTCTATGGCGCTGTACGGGAAGTAACAGGCTCGATGCACCTTTTGACAACAGATCAAGACCGGATCATCCTGGATTGCGGATTATTCCAGGGCCGGCGCAAAGAAACGGCCGAAAAAAATAAAGTCATCCCCTTTGATCCGCGCATGCTCACCAATATCATACTTTCCCATGCACACATTGATCACTCCGGTCGAATTCCTTTGCTGACAAAAAACGAATTTGCCGGCCGGATCATCTGCACCCGTGCCACCGCGGCGGCCAGTGAGTGTCTTTTGCGCGATTCGGCTCACATCCAAGAATCCGATGCTAACTATTTAAACTATAAAACCGTGCGTAACGCTTTGAGTAAGATGCACCCATCTAAAAGCGGGAAAACAATCAGTAATCGAAAACGCAGGGAAATTAAAAAAATACTCAAGAAAAACCGCCACAATCTGAATCTGGACACCATCAACGAGATGATCGAAACCCATCATCTCGAAAAAGTCGAACTCCTGTACACCATTGCGGACGCAGACGAAGCGCTTGAGTTGTTTGACGGCTACCCCTACCGGGAGCCCGTATTAATCGGCAAGAATATGACGTGTACCTTTTATGATGCCGGCCATATCCTCGGATCAGCCTTCGTACTGATTCGCGCTCAAGAGAACGGGCGGGAATTTCGATTATGCTACACGGGGGATATCGGACGCTTTAATAAGCCGATCATCAAGGATCCGACGATGGATTTTAATGAAGCGGATCAGCAAATTGATCTGCTGATTATGGAAAGCACTTATGGGGACCGAACCCATGAGCCGGTTCAAGATCTAAAACCCCAATTAAAAAAGATTCTCAACGAAACCCATGAGCGCGGTGGGTCGGTGATCATTCCGGCATTCGCCTATGGCCGCACCC
>JASFGZ010000237.1:0-7120 GCA_050123495.1 Desulfobacterales bacterium | reverse complement strand
GCGAAATTTATGTAATTATTCCACCATTCCAATTGGGCCGAAGCCCCTAACTTGGTGAAGAAATAGATTCGATTATCCAATGAATGAAAATCGTTCACACAACGCCACTATTCTTCAGGTTGAAGACCTGAAAAAATACTTTCCCATTCGGAGAGGATTTTTTCAACGAATCGCCAGCTGGGTCCGCGCCGTGGAAAACGTATCCTTTGATATCAAAGGGGGCAAGACACTGGGTCTGGTGGGTGAAAGCGGTTGCGGAAAGACAACCGTTGCCAGATTGATCTTAAAGCTTTTAGCGGCAGACGAAGGCAAAATTATCTTTGACGGGCAGGATATTACCGATCTTAGCGAAGCAGAAATGAAGCCCTTGCGCAAAGAAATACAGATTATCTTCCAGGACCCTTACGGCTCTTTGAATCCAAGAATGACCATCGGGCAATCCATCGCCGAGGGCCTTAAAATTGCCGGCATTCATAATCGCTCGGAGACACAGCAGCACCTCGAAGAACTTTTGAAGATGGTCGGCATGTCGCCGACCGGCCACGATCGTTTCCCCCATGAATTCAGCGGCGGTCAACGCCAGAGAATCGGCATCGCCCGGGCGTTAAGCGTCGAACCCTCCTTGATCATCTGTGATGAACCTGTATCGGCTTTGGATGTTTCGATCCAGGCCCAGATTATTAACCTTTTAAAAGATCTGCAGGAACAGCTGAACCTGAGTTACCTTTTTATCTCCCATGATCTAAATGTAGTGGGCTATCTTTGCGATATGGTGGCGGTGATGTACAAGGGCCATATTATGGAATATGCACCTGCGGATGAGCTTTTCGACCATCCCGTACACCCCTATACCCATCTGCTGCTTTCCGCCATTCCGGACACCGAACGCAACGATATAAGTGAAATGAATTCAATAGCAGACGAGCCTGTGAACACCCTCAATCCACCTGCCGGGTGCAGCTTCCAGGATCGCTGCCCCATAAGTGAAGACCGCTGTAAACAATCCGAAATTAATTTTGAGAAAATTGGCGAAGACCATCTGGTTCGTTGCTGGAAAACAGCTAAGAGCGGCTCTTTTCAATTTTTCTCTTGATTCCTTCCAAAAAATTTTTAAATTTAACTGCAATGCGCCATGGTAATAAGATAGAACTGGAAAGGAAACGGTCACGTGTACAACACCGATGCCAATACCCCTCAGTCTGAAATAGATCAACGGATTGGAAAATTAAGAAACCAACTTGAAGAAAACAATATCGGCGCCGCCCTGCTTGTTCAGCGGGCGGATCTGTTTTATTTCGCTGGCACTATCCAAGAGGCCCATCTTTACGTACCGGTTGATGAAGAACCGATTTTAATGGTTTTTAGAAGCCTCGACCGGGCGATTGCCGAATCGTCATTGAACCGCATTGTCCCCTTAACCTCACCAAAGGGAATCTCTGAGTTGCTGCGCCAATATGGGTATCCCCTGACTCAAACCATCGGCATGGAACTGGATGTTTTGCCAGCCAACTTATATTTTACCTATCGGGAGTTATTTGAAGAAAAAAATCTCGTTGATATTTCCCATTTGATTCGGCTGGTGCGGGCCATTAAATCTCCCTATGAAATTGATATGATGCGCCGCGCCGCTAAAGGATCTGATCAGGTGGCCGCTTGCGTTCCAGAGTTTCTGCGAGAAGGAATGACCGAACTCGAACTGGCTGGCAAGGTTGAAGCCGAAGCCCGCAAACTGGGGCATCAGGGGATTGTCCGCATGCGTTATTGGGGAGGGGAGGTTTTTTACGGGCACCTGATGGCCGGACCATCGGGTGCCGTGCCCAGCTTCCCGCTCTCCCCTACCGGCGGCAGCGGTGCCGGCCCGGCAGTTGCCCAAGGTCCGGGTTTCAGACCCGTCCAACGTCATGAACCGGTGATGTTAGACTATGTGTTTGCGCTAAACGGCTATTATTCGGATCACACCCGCATTTTTTCGATCGGAGAACCTGCCGATGAGCTGATGGCGGCTCATACAGCCATGCTGGATGTTCAGGCCCTGATAAAAAATAAGGCCAAACCGGGCGTTAAGTCCGGCGATATTTATGAGCTCGCCATTGAGCGCACCCGCACGCTGGGATATGATAAATTTTTTATGGGGGTGGGCGACGAGCGCGTGCGCTTTGTCGGGCATGGCATCGGTATCGAGCTGGATGAATACCCTTTTTTGGCATCCGGTCAAACACTCGAACTTCAAGAGAATATGATCTTGGCTCTGGAGCCCAAGTTGATTTTTCCGGGCAAAGGTGTCGTCGGCATTGAGAACACCCATCGGGTTACTGAGAATGGATTAGAGCAATTCGGTCAATATGAGGATAATATTATAATTATATAATTTATCGATTTAAAAAGGCACTCAATCAATGTCTTAGGCCATCTAAGATTTCAATTTCGAAGCGCTAAATCCGAAATCCGAAACAAATTCAAAATTATAAATTCTAATGCTCAAAACGGTTTCGAATTTTGAGCATTAAAAAATTCGGATTTGTTTCGAATTTCGATATTCTAATTTCTAATTTGAAGCGCCTATCCACTATGACACGCGAAATAACTCCCCAAAAAACGTCACTTGGCCCGCAACTGAACGGATCTTAATGCAGCCTCACTGCCGCGATAAACTTTCTTCCAGCTCATGCAATTTTTTTAACTGTTCTTGATATAATGAATGGGCGGTCTCGAGGGAGACCTTCTCAAAACGGATGGTGTCACCGGGGGTGGCCTGGGCGACCTTTGGAAGATCCACGGAGATAACGGTTACAATCTTGGTATATCCGCCCACGGTTTGTTCGACCATCAGTATGATGGGTTGTTCGTCGGCCGGAACTTGAACTCCTCCCGGCATGGTCGGTTCCGAAATAATACTTTTGGGCATTCCTTTTTTAAGTTCTACTTTAGGCCCCTGGAGCCTGTAGCCCATGCGGTCGGCTTTGGTGCTTACCATAAAATCCGATTGGAATATGATGTCCAGACCTTCCTGAAAAAAGTCATCCTGGGGTCCGGGAATCGCGCGGATGGCAATTTCCGAAGGATATAAGGGTATCATATCTGAGGGTGTTTCCCGCACCTTGATCAGACGTTCGGCTTCACCGCATTTTATCACGTCCCCTGCTTTGAGCAGGCGTCCATGGTAGCCGCCGATTTTCCCGCCCACATAAGTGGAGCAGCTTCCCATTACTTCGGGCACATCGATTCCGCCGCTGATGGCCAGATAGGCACGGCAGCCCGCTTTCACCTGTTGAATGTCCAGTATATCTCCCGGCTTGACACTAAATGACTTCCAACCTTCAACCGGCTGATCATTCAAGGTTATTCCAATTTCCGCTCCGGTTATGGCGATGTCGGCTTCCACCACAATTTCAAGGCGCGGACCCATCACCGTGATTTCCATCGCGGCAGCGTTTTTAGGATTGCCGACCAGTAAGTTGGCTGCCTGGAAAGCAAAGGCGTCCAGAACGCCTGACACCGGAACACCCATTTGCTGATAGCCGTAACGCCCTTTATCCTGAATCGTTGTGTAGCCACCCGGTGTCAATACCGAAAACGCATTCATTATTCTTCCTCCTGCTCAATAATTCGGGCGTACTCTTCAGAGGAAATCGGACTGAACTTAATGCGGTCGCCTGCCTGGTAAAGAAATGGCTGCCGGCGACCGGGCGCAAACAATTTAACCGGGGTCCGACCAATAAGCTGCCAGCCTCCGGGGCTGGCGACGGGATAGATGCCTGTCTGATTATTGGCAATCCCCACGGATCCTTCAGGAACGAATGTACGGGGCGTCTCCAGCCTGGGCGTGTGAAGCCTTTCGGAAAGCCCCCCCAGAAAAGGAAATCCCGGCGTAAAACCGACCATGTAGATTAAGTATTCCGGCTGGCAATGCAGCTCAATGACCTCCTCAACCGTCAGATTATGCGATTCGGCCACATACGCGATGTCCGGCCCAAACTCGCCACCGTAACAAACCGGAATTTCGACGGTATCCGGAGGCGGGATCTTAATTTCGTCCAGCCGAGCTTCCAATGCTTTGAGGACTTTTTGCAATTTAGCGGGATTCGTAATGGCAGGATCATAGACAATTAGGAGCGACCGATACGTTGGAATAACCTCGGTGATACCCTCCGTTGAATCCTGCTCCATAACCATTGCCATGGACCTGACTTTGTTATTGACAGCCGGATCAATAAGGTCACCATATTCAACCAAGAGTCCACGATCGCCCGCGATACGATACCGGGCTTTTTCAAACAAACCCGCCTGCATGGTGATTCTCATTCCTTTCCCATGGGAGTTAACGCCACTTCATCTGCCTCCATCGCATGGCGGATGCTTCTGACAAGATCCACCGCCGTGGGCGTATCTCCGTGGACGCACAGCGTCTGGACTTCGAGCGGAATGGTGCTTCCGTCCACTGCGATAACAACACCTTCTTTTACCATCCGCAGTGCTCTTTCTGAGACTTCCTGCGGGTCTTTGATCACCGCCCCGGTCTGACGGCGGGATAATAGTGTACCTTCCGGTGTGTAGGCCCTGTCAGGAAAGGCCTCGTAGACCACTCTGAGCCCTACTTCCCGGCCGATGCGCCGCATGAGTTCTCCCTTGGCACCGGCCAGCGCAACATATAAAAGCTCCGGATTCACACTGACGATCGCTTCAGCCACCACCCGGGCAACTTCCTCATTTTCCACCGCTGTCAGGTAAAGCGCACCGTGGGGCTTTACGTGTTGAAGTTTCGTGCCGTGAACGCCGCAAAACGTCTGAAGCGCGCCGACCTGAAAAATCACATAATTGCGCAGGTCTTGTATCGTACAATCCATGTCGCGGCGACCGAAACCCAGCAGGTCGGGATAGCCCGGATGAGCGCCCACACCCACGCCATGTTCCACTGCCATTGCAACGGTGCGGTCCATCACCGAAGGATCCCCGGCATGCCAGGCGCAGGCGACGTTGGCTGAAGTGACGTATTTGATGACCTCTTCATCCATGCCCATCTTGTAGGCACCAAAGCTTTCACCCATATCGCAGTTAAGATCAATTTTTTTCACCAAGTATCTCCTTTCCAAATGAAAGTGTTTGCGGTGAAAGATAACCCGCCGCAGCGGCCGATCATTTGACCGTCATCAAGTTGGGAAGAAACAGGGCGATATTCGGAAAAATGGTCAGGATGGCGGTTGTCAAAAGCATCAGAAAGAAAAAGGGCAAAGCGTATTTGGCGATCTGCACAATCGGTTCGTCGGTCAAGCCCTGGATAACAAACAGATTGAAGCCGACCGGCGGTGTGATCTGGCTGACCTCCACCATCAGAATCAGGTAGATACCGAACCAGATAGGATCAAAACCGGCCATCGTAACCATGGGCAATGCAATCGGCAGGGTCATTACCACAATTGAAAAACCATCGAGCAGACAGCCAAGCAAAACGTAAAAGCCGCCCAAAAGTATCATAAGCATATAAGGGGAAAGATCCATCTCCGTGATGGCCCGGGTAATGGTTGCCGGGATTCCTAAAAATCCCATTACCCGTGATAGGAAACCGGCGCCCACCACGATAATCATGATCATGGCGTTGGTTTTTACCGCACCCACAAGACAATTAAACAATATTTTTAAATTCATCTGACGGTTGAGAAACGCAAATACGGCAGCGCCTAAAACCCCTAGAGCTGCAGCCTCCGTCGGGGTAGCGATACCGCCATATATACTCCCCAAAACCATCAGAATCAATATCAGCGTTGGGGCCAGGTCTTTGAGACCGACCAGTCGCTCCTTCCAGCTGTAACTTTCCTGGGTTCTGGGTGCAATCGCAGGATTACGGATACCGCGATAGATGATATAGCTGGAGTAAATTCCCGACAAGAGTAAACCCGGAAAGATACCGGCCATAAACATTTTGCCGATGGATACTTCTGCTAAAATGGCATAAACGATCATGATCAAAGATGGTGGAATTAGAAATCCCAGGGTACCGGCTCCAGCCAAGGATCCCATCGCCAGGCGCCGATCATACCCCAGCTTGTCGAACTCGGCCAGGGTAATCCGGCCGACGGTAGCGGTTGTGGCGGCACTGGAACCGGATACGGCTGCGAATAGTGTGCAGGATACGATGTTCATTAACAGCAGACCGCCGGGAAGGCGGTAGAGCCAGGGCACCAGAGACTTGAAAAGCTTTTCGGAGATACCCGATCGATACAATATCTCGCCCATGAGGATAAAGAGCGGCAGTGCCACATATTCCCATTTTTCAATGGTGGCCCACACTGACGAGGCCATATTGTTGCCGGCCGGCAAAGGGCTGAAAATAACCATGCCCATAAAACCGACGATGAAAAGAGAAAATCCGACCCAGATACCGGCAGCCAGGGTCAAGAACAATATCCCAAACACAACCAGAGCCATCATCAGGTTTGCTTCCATTATACGACTTCCTCCCCGGTCCCGATCGCCTCATAGGTTTTAAGGGTCGTTGCAAACAGTTGCAGTAAAAAACAAGCCGCTCCGATTAGCATCACGACTTGCGGAATCCAAAGAGGGGTATTTGTCAGCGTCCCTGACGTCGAATTATAACGCACCGCAGCCCCCACCATTTTTAAAAGATACCACCAAAGATACCCCATAAAAATAGTGGTTACGCCTGTGGCCACAAAGGTGATGATTCTGGACAATTTTTCCGGAAGGAAGCCCAGCAGGAGGGTAATGCGAATGTGCCCCTTCTCCTTAAGGCAATAACCAGCTCCGAGGAAAATGATCGCCGCCAGACCGTATGCGCAGTATTCATCGGCAATGAGGGTGGTCTTTGTAAATATATTCCAGAGAAAGATTTCAACCAGGATCAATAGGGTCATCAGCGCCAGCATCACCGCAGAAATTCTGGCCACCCAGTTGCTCAGGTTTTCTATCAACCTCACAAGGATGTTCATCTTGACACCACCATATGTAATTAAGAAATGGGCAGGTTTGGCGAATCATCAGCTCAAACCCGCTCATTTGTATGATATTAGAGGTTTGCGACTAACGTCCGGTGATCCTGTCATATTCGTCTAAGATCTTTTGGGCGTCGGCACCCGCTTTTTTGGCCCATGAGGCGCGCAGTTTC
>JASFGZ010000236.1:0-7128 GCA_050123495.1 Desulfobacterales bacterium | reverse complement strand
TGAATACTTTAAAGAACGGCTTAAGGAACAGACAGAAGCCCATCACGGAGGAGGTAAGTGGATCGGCACCGGCGGCCACTCTCCGGTGGGTCATTCCGGCTATCATCCCGGTGGCATGCGCGTGGGCGGGATCTCCCGCAACAAGTCGGCGGTGAAGGTGGCGATGGACAGAAGGTATAAAGATTATTCGCTGAGCGGACCGCTGAACAGCGCCCTGATGGGTGAAGCCTTAAAGCGGCTGCGAAATCTGGTCCCATTTGGTCCAAAAGATCAGGTCAACATTGACGAAACCATCTATCAGACCATGAAAAACGGCGGTGAGATCGAAATCATATTTGACCGCTCGCTCAAAGATCGCCTGAAAATTATTCTGGCGATTGACAACGGCGGCTGGTCTATGGACCCCTATGTGCCGGTTGTGCAAACCTTATTTAATTATGCCCGGGCCCAATTCAAAGATCTTCAAACTTATTTTTTCCACAACACCATTTACAGCACGCTCTGGAAAGATGCCGCCCGCTATAAAAAGCCGCAGCGAATCGAGCAATTCGCGCGTCTTGACCCTGAAACACGTTTGATCATAGTGGGCGACGCCAGTATGGCGCCTTATGAACTCATGGCTACCGACGGATCCATTCATCTTGAGGATCGCAGCGGCATGCCGAGTGTCGAGTGCCTCAACTTTCTTGCGCGCACATTTCCCCATGCGGTGTGGTTAAACCCGGTGTCCGCTTCCATGTGGGACTACACCCGCAGCATCACCCATATCCGTCAGATATTTCCCATGTTCGAACTGACCATCGATGGGCTCGAGCAGGCCGTCACTCAATTAATGCAGAAGTAGTCTGCAACTCAAACGTAAACCGTTGATTTTATCAAATTAGCCCCAAACCCACACAGATTCACACAGACATTCCTCCAGACGCTATGTAGGCAATAGATTATAAATATCGCCCTAGTCAGCTTGAGGTCAAAAAAGATTAACTGTTTGCCAGCAGGGCTGACAGTTTTCCTCTCGACATTGTCGTCGAAAGGAAAGAATTGTCTGTGTGGGTCTGTGGCTAATCTATTCTATACAGTCGGTTTGTATTTTCCCAGATGACCTCGGCCAGATGATCGGGCGCTTCGTTGCGGACTTCGGCCAGTTTGAGCAGCACAGATTTGACAACTGAATAATCAAGATTTTACCTTGATTTCACAATCTGTTTCTGACAATATCATCTCTTTTGGTATGAGACTGGCGGATCGACGACCATCGGCCGAGCGGATGGTCAGCCGTTTCAGCCAAAGGTTGGAAAAAGCAAAATCACATCAGCGCTTCAACCGCGGCTTTTGCGACCGGGGCGAAGTGCCCGGTAAAAAGCAAACCATCGTCGATGAATGGTTATACCGGCGAAATATCGGCTGGGAGGTTTTACATGTTTAAAATTGTGAAAAGAGAGGAAATGTCCGACGGAACAGTGGTGCTTAATGAAATTGAAGCACCGCGGATTGCGCGCAAGGCCAAGCCCGGTCAGTTTGTGATCCTGAAGGCCAATGAAACCGGTGAGCGTATACCGCTGACGATGGCCGAAACGGATCCTGAAAAAGGGACCCTAACCGTCATCTATCAGGTCGTGGGAAAGTCGACGGCGCTTTTTAAAACCTTGCAGGTGGATGAAGGCTATCAAGATATTATCGGCCCTTTGGGCAAGGCCACCCATATCGAAAACGTCGGCAAAGTGGTTTGTGTGGGCGGCGGTACCGGAATTGCCGTCTTGCACCCGATTACGCGGGCGCTGAAAGAAGCGGGAAATCATGTGATCTGCATCATCGGGGCTCGAACCAAAGACTTGCTCATTCTAGAAGACAGGATGAAGGCGGCCTCTCATGAACTTCGCGTATGCACAGACGACGGTTCCTATGGCCACCATGGTTTTGTTACCGATGTATTAAAAGAGGTATTGGAAAAGGAAAAAATAAACCAGGTCGTTGCTATCGGCCCTGTGCCCATGATGAAATTTCTCTCTCTCCTTACCAAGGAGTACAATGTGCCGACGCTGGTCAGCCTGAATCCCATAATGGTCGATGGCACAGGAATGTGCGGCGGTTGCCGCGTCACCATCGACGGACAAACCAAGTTTGCCTGTGTGGATGGCCCCGAATTTGACGGACACCAGGTCGATTATGATGAGCTGATGCAAAGGCTTCAAGCCTACTGTGAAGATGAACAGGCGTGCTATAAAGATTTTTGTATCATCCGCGATAGCCAATAAATTTCCGGCTGCTAAGGCCCGGATCGATTATGTCATCTCTGCAATGGCGGAGTTTACTTCAACACAATGAATCTTTCTATTCATTTAAAGGAATGACATAGCATTGCTAGCCTTAAGTCAGTGTCGCTAATCGGAGGACCATGATGGCTGAAAAAGAAACCAGAAAAGTAAAAAAAGATAAGATCCCCAGAGTTTCGATGCCCGAGCAGGAACCGCAAATTCGAGCCAAGAACTTTCTAGAAGTGCCGACCGGTTACACCGAGGAAATGGCGATGACAGAGGCGCAACGATGCCTGCAATGTAAAAAGCCGGGCTGCGTGGCGGGCTGCCCCGTAGAAATTGATATACCGGGCTTCATCCAACTCATAAAAGACGGAGATTTTACCAAATCCATTCGGCACATCTGGCAAAAAAACAGCCTGCCGGCGGTTTGCGGCCGGGTCTGTCCCCAGGAAATTCAGTGTGAAGGCCTGTGCATCCTTGCCAAAAAAGGGGATCCGGTCGCCATCGGTAACCTCGAGAGGTTTGCGGCTGACTGGGAAAGAGAAAATGGTACCGGAGAGTTACCCCCAACAGCCGAGTCCACCGGAAAAAGAGTTGCTGTTGTTGGTTCCGGTCCTGCCGGCCTGACCGTTGCCGGAGATCTGATCGTCAAAGGGCATGATGTAACGGTATTTGAAGCGTTTCACAAGTCGGGTGGCGTTCTGGTATACGGTATTCCTGAATTCAGGCTCCCAAAGGAGATTGTGGCCCAGGAAGTCAATTTCCTCGAGAGGCTGGGTGTTAAAGTTGAATGCAACCAGGTAGTCGGCAGAACCATTACGGTGGATGAGCTATTTGAGGACGGTTACGACGCCGTTTTTATCGGTGTGGGTGCCGGACTGCCCACCTTTTTGAATGTTCCGGGTAAAAATCTTATCGGTATCTATTCCGCTAATGAATACCTGACCCGATCCAATCTCATGAAAGCCTACCTTTTCCCAGAGTATGATACGCCCATTATTCGGGGTAAAAATGTAATTACGCTGGGAGCCGGCAACGTGGCCATGGATTCGGCCCGTACGGCCCTGCGCTTAGGTGCTGAAAGCTCCAGAATTGTCTATCGGCGATCAAGAACGGAAGTACCGGCCAGGGCTGCGGAGGTGCACCATGCCGAAGAAGAGGGGGTGGAATTCTTTTTTCTGGCGGCCCCGACGCAATTTATCGGAGATGAGAAGGGGCGTGTCATCGGCATGGAATGCCTCAAGATGGAATTAGGCGAACCGGATGACTCCGGTCGGCGCAGACCGGTTGCCATGGAAGGTTCGGAGTTCGAACTGGAGTGTGACTTGGTTATTGTGGCCGTTGGCACCGGACCCAACCCCGTTTTGACACAATCCACTGACGGTTTGGCGCTAAACAAATGGGGCTATATCCAGGTGGATGATAAGACCGGCAAGACCTTCAAAAAAAGGGTATGGGCCGGCGGCGACATTGTAACCGGTTCGGCAACCGTTATTCTGGCCATGGGTGCCGGCCGGATTGCAGCCAATTCGATCCACGATTATCTTACGCTCGGCTGGTAACCGGTTTCTGATTCAGAAACGGCCCTTTTTCGCAATCTCGGCTTCAGCCCTTGGAATGCGAAGTTTATTCCTGCAAGGCCAGACTCTCCGCCGCCCAAAAGGTGGATTAATTCTCGACTGACTGTCAGTATGCCTGCGATTAAAATTTTCGCCTTCCCTGACGATTCACAAAATTGCGCGGCTGTGAACCAGAACCCAAACATTAGAAACTGAAATGATGCAAAGCTTATAAAATAGGGGAACTAATCCATCTTGCGGTGGATTGCATGGGAGTGGCTGTAACAATTATAGATGCGAAAGGAACACTTCTTTACTATAACCGGTATGCGGCAGAGATCTTAGATCGGAAACCCGAGTATATCGGGACAGACGTCCATTCTCATCATAAAAAGACAGATAGCAACCCAAAATTAGATCGAATGCTAAAAAATTTTGAGGAGGGCAGAACGGACCCTTTTCATTACGATGCGAAACCCTATGGAAAAACGATCTTGGTAACCCTTTCACCCATTATAAAAAATGATCGATTCGTCGGATGTGTTCAAACGGCAAGGCTTTAAAATGCTGTTTAATCGCGCGGTTCTTTTGGTGCTGTAGATGACCGTTTACCAGCCTTAGAACCGGATGGCTCTGAAACCACCCGGACCTCGAGCGGGCCGGCTGCATCCAGGTGTACATCGCGCTGGGGAAAGGCAATCGTCACTTTCGCTTCTTTAAATGCGTTATCAATTGCCATGTTCAATTCATGCAGCATCGGCCACCAGTCCTCAATTCCATTAATATACACCCGCAGCTCAAAGTTCAGACTATTGTCTCCAAAGCCTTTGAAGATGGCATCCGGAGCGGGTTCGGAAAGAATACGCGGATTTTTCCGGGCGGCCTGCACGAGCAGTTCTTCGGCCAATTGGGTATCCGAGCCGTAAGCAATTCCAACTGGTATTCGAATCCGGATATATTTATCCGAAAGCGACCAGTTGATCAGGCGGCCGACAACAAATTCTTTGTTGGGGACGATCAATTCCTTGCGGTCCCAGTCGACGATAGTCGTCGCCCGGATATGGATACGGGATACGGTTCCGCTGATATCGCCGATGGTGACCGTATCACCGACTCTGAACGGCCGCTCGAACAGAACGATCAATCCGCAAATAAAGTTTGCTACAATTTCCTGCAAGCCGAAACCGAGACCGACACCCAGAGCCGCAACCAGCCACTGCAATTTTGCCCATTTCATACCGATCGTATTGAAAACAATAATGATACCTATCGCCGTTATCGCGTATCGGCAGACAGTTGAGTAAGCATATCGCGCCCCGGGATCCATCGGCAAACGATTCAACAAAATAACTTCCAGCAGGCCCGGCAGGTTGCGGCTGGCAATGATCGTTGTTACGGCCACAATGACTGCCATGGTAATGTTGGCCAGGGTGATGGGAACCGTTTTGGCAACACCGTCCACCACCGTACTATAACTCCAAAATTGGATATCCTGCAGGATGCCGAACGCCGGAAACACAGGTTCCCAGATGGCCCAGATTCCTGCCAGAGCCAAGATGAACAGAACCAGTTTCAAAAGCGTACGGGTTTGTTCATCAATCTCACTCATTTCGATGATCGTTTCCATCATAAATGGCCGAGCAGCGCCACCGGGATCAACGGCGGCTTCCGCGCCTGAGGTCGATTCTTGATGCAACTCCTGATTTACGATGGCTTTTTTTAAAGCAATCCTGCGGCGGGCCAGCGTCAGCATTCGCAGCACCAGATCGTTGAAGACAATCAAACCCAATAACAGTATGGTGGTATTGCGGACAAGGATGCGTATTTCGAATGCGGAATAATAATACCCAATCGCCGCCAGATAGAGAATAAAAAGTGGAAGAAGGATGGCCAGAGGATACCAGACGTATCGCAGACGGCACAGCCAGCTTTGGGGGTGTTTTTCAATTAATACGGATGTGATGCCGCCCCTGAATTTCAGGGCGCGCACTATGAATATGGATATGGCCAGGGCCTGGATCATGAGGGCTAATTTGGCGAGCGCATCGCTGTATTCAAACTGAGTCACTGTTACCATCGCTCCCAGGAAAAAGGAGGTCAACGCTACGATCGGGATGAGCCAGGTCAGATTGCGCTTCAGAGTCCGTCGGGCTGACTCCGGCCATTGAAAGTGTGCCAGGGCCAGACCGTATTGACGGCAGATATTGAACAATAGGGCCATAAAGATCAGGGGACGGGTAGCGTAGATCAGACCACCAGCTATGCCTGTGCTAAACGGGTCTGCCTGACGTAGACTTATCAGTTGAATTGCCGGAAATACCAGCAAAAAAGGCCAGACTGCAGCCAAAACTACCGTCAGTCCCAGGGCTTTAATCGTAAGAAAGAAGGAATCTTCCACCTGCTGCTCGACACATTTAGCGATATCTTTCAGTTTTCTTTTAGCCCACCCGCGACTGACGATCAGAAACAAACCTATCAGCAAACCGATTATCCAGAGGGCTGTCTTCTGCTGGAAGGACCGGCCCATGTCCTTGAAGAATTGGCCCCATGAAGCCGGTTCGAAAAACCATCCCAGGGAGACTTGCAGTTTCTGGATGTCGCGGATATGGAGCGGTTTGGAGCTGCGAATCCAGAGCAGATGGCGATCGAGTAATTCACCGAAATTCTCGGCCGTGTTGACGAGCCTTTGTTCGGTGAATTCAATATCCTGTATCAATTTGAAGATCCGGTCGTACCCGGATTTTAATTTATGTATGATATCGAGGCGATTGGTGATCAACTCCTGAATTTTCAAATCGAGTGACTTCCGATCGACATCCGATAAAAAGCTGACGGAACCGATCAAATGATCTTTCAGAGCCTTTTGATCGGAAAGTTCACGGAGCAAGGCGTCCAGCTCGATTTGTTTTTCGCTAATTTCGCTCATTCTGATCTGGCGGGCGTCGGAATCCATAAAATACTGATCGGCACTGGGCAGGTTGAGACGCTGTGTGCGCAGCGCCAACCCGATGGCCTCGGTTAGCACGGCGGATTCAACTCTCTTTTTTGCCGTCTCAAATTCCGCTTCCAGCGCTTTCATACGGGATTGATACCCTTCATATTCTCCTGCCAGCAGTGTTTCTTCCCGGGTAATCTCTTCCAGCGCGGTGCTCAATTGAATGTTGATGTCAAACTGCTCCCGCAAAATCTTAGGCAGTAGAGGCGTCTTGATGATGGCATCCTGTGCGTCCTCGACTGCCTGAGCGGCCTCTTGCTGACGACGTTTCTGAACTTCGGCCTGCCAGATTGCTAGCATCTTTTGGCGGCTTGCC
>JASFGZ010000235.1:0-7154 GCA_050123495.1 Desulfobacterales bacterium | reverse complement strand
GATGCATTTTTGAGACAGCTTTTATTAAAAGCGAGGCCGATATTATGAAAACCATATTTCTGGGTGTGGAAGGGATGACCCTGGAGAACCTGATTGCCATCGCCCGAAATGGCGCTCAGGTTCAATTGACCACCGACGCAGAAAAGCAGATTCGAAAAAGCCGCCATCTCGTTGACCGATGGGTGCAGGATGAGGAAAGAATTTACGGAATTACCACCGGTTTCGGCGCCCTCAGTGATGTGGCGATATCTAAGGAAGACACCCGCCAGCTTCAAAAAAATATATTAATGAGCCATGCCGCCGGGGTCGGCAACCCCTTTGATGAAGAAACCGTTAGAGCCATATTGGCTTTGAGGATCAAAGATCTGGCAAGGGGGCATTCCGGTATTCGTCTGTCGACAGTCCAGCAGTTGGTGGCCATCTTGAATTGGGGTGTTTGGCCGATTATTCCCGAAAAAGGCTCGGTCGGTGCCAGCGGAGATCTCGCTCCCCTGGCGCATCTTGCGCTTGTTCTCCTTGGCCTGGGGGAGGCCTTCTATAAGGGGCAACGGCTTTCAGGCCGGCAGGCCCTGAGCAAATGCGGCTTGAAGGCGTTGCAGCTGGAGTCCGGTGAAGGCCTGGCGCTGGTGAACGGCACCCAGGTGATGACCGCCATTGGCGGATTGGCCGTTTTTGATGCGATTCGGCTTTCGAAATTAACCGATATTGCAGCCGCCATGAGTCTGGAGGTGTTGATGGGCAGCCGCACCGAATTCGACGCCAAGATTCATGAGGTCAGACCCCATCCCGGTCAAGCGGCCGTGGCCGATAACATGGCACGGATTACCCGAAACAGTGAAATCATCACCTCCCATAAGGATTGCGCCCGCGTTCAGGATGCCTATACATTAAGGTGTTCGCCTCAAGTCCATGGTGCCAGCCGGGATGCCATCCGGTATTGCCGCAAGGTGATTGAAACCGAAATGAATTCATCAACCAACAATCCTCTGATTTTTTCAGAGCCAGAGGAGTTTCTGCTGGGTGGCAACTTTCATGGGCAACCGATCGCCCTGGCGATGGATTTTCTCGGTATGGCGGTTGCCGAGTTGGCCGACATCTCCGAGCGGCGCATCGAACGCCTGGTGAATCCCAAATTGAGTGGAATGCCGGCGTTTCTGGTGGATGACGGCGGTCTCAATTCAGGTTTTATGCTGGCGCAATACACCGCTGCGGCCCTTGTATCTGAAAACAAAGTCTTGTGCCATCCGGCCAGCATTGATTCGATTCCCACCTCTGCCAACAAAGAAGATCATGTTTCCATGGGAACCATTTCCGCTCGGAAATGCAGGGAGATTGTAAGCAATGCCGAAGATGTCATTGCCATCGAGCTTCTGTGCGCAGCCCAGGCGCTGGATCTTTTTACCAATATGAAACCCGGTGAAGGCACCCTGGCAGCTTACCGCGTTATTCGGCAGGCCGTACCTCATCTGGAAAAAGATCGCATCCTTTCAACAGACATTGCCGCCGTCAAGCAGCTGATGCGTGATGGAAAGATTCTGAACTCGGTTGAAAAAAAAGTGGGTGATCTTCAATAAATTCAGAATCGTTTATGGACAGCAAGTTGTTTCGGTCTCTCAAATCCTAAACATCGCCGGTTAACTGTATTATCATTAAAATTTTCCTTCCAAGTTTCCCTTAACCTCTTTGAGCATTTAGCCGAAATAAATAATGTAGAAGATGCCGGCAGATTGATAAATCCCAAGGCACAATAATCTTTCTTGACACCCGGCATTCGATTTTTTAGGCTACAGATTCGGGTCTATGAAAATGGATTTACACATAGCGGATCGGGATTAAAAGGGAGTCATAAGCGATGGGATTTTTAGGAAAGATCCTTGAAATCGATTTAAACGAAGAAAGATGGGAAATGCGGGAGTTTCCTGAAACCGTCGAACAAAACTACCTTGGCGGCCGCGGCCTCAATGTCAAACACCTCTATGAGTCGATTCCCCCCGGCACCGATCCTTACGGGCCCGATAACATTCTGATTCTTTCCTGTGGCAGGTTGACCGGCACAGCGGCGCCTGTTTCTTCCAGAATCCACATTAATGCCCTTTCTCCTTTAACCGGCGTTTTGGGCGGTTCCAATGTCGGGGGGAGATTTGGTAACAGCTTGCGTTCAGGCGGTATCCAGCAGCTGGTCCTTCGCGGTCGGGCATCAAGACCGGTATATCTCTGGATTGATGGCGAATCGGTCGAAATCCGCAACGCCAAGTCCCTGTGGGGCAAGGATACATGGGAAACCCAGGATCAGTTGAAATCCAAGTTGGGCAGTGAAAAATTGAAGATTCTGGCCATCGGTCCCGGCGGCGAAAACGGATGTGGTTTCGGCTGTATCATTAGCGAACGGGATCATGCGGCCGGGCGCACCGGCATGGGGACCGTCATGGGATCCAAAAACCTGAAAGCCATTGTCGTCAAAGCCCCAAAGTCTCAAGCTGCATTTCGCCCTAATAATGACTTACATGAAGCCATCAAGCGCTACCTGTGGCAGATGAAAAACGCGCCTGAGTTTAAAACCATGAAAGAACATGGCGGGGCCGGTTATGTCAGCTGGGCCGATGAACTGGGTATTTTAGGCACGCGCAATTATCGCGACTATCACTTTGAGGACGCCGAGCGGATTGACGGCAAGCACCTGAAAAACAACATTACGCGCAAGCACGGTTGTCCGCGTTGCCCGGTTCAATGTAAAGCCGATCTAAGATTTTCAACCGGAAAACTAAAAGGCAAAGAAGCCGTGCGGCCCGAATTCGAGCCCATGTTGGCGCTGGGTGCCAAGTGCGGTTTAAACGATTTGCAGACCCTGGTTTATCTGGACAATCTGTGTACCCGGCTGGGTCTTGACAGCATTTCAGCCGGAACCGTCATTGCCTTTGCCATGGATCTTTTTGACCGCGGTATTTTAACGAAGACGGATACCGGCGGGTTGGACCTTAACTGGGGCAACGGGGCGGCCATGGAAACGCTGATCCGGCAAATGGCCTCTGGAGAGGGGTTTGGAAGAATTCTTGCCAAAGGTGTTCGTCAGGCCGCGCAGATCATCGGCCGCGGATCCGGACACTATGCGGCCCACATCAAAGGATTGGAGATGGCCGGCTACCACCCCTATAACATGATGGGAACCGCCCTGGGGTATTCGGTTTCCAGCCGAGGTGCGGATTTCAGTGATATTTATGCAACCCTGGAATATAAGTGGTTGCCGGATCAAGCCACGAAAGTCTTCGGCACCCCTGTTTCGGTGGACCCCCGATCGATACAGGGAAAAGCCGAACTGGTGCGACGATCCATGATTGTCGGTTCGGTTCTAGACTGCCTGGGGCTATGTAAGGTTCCGGCGCTGTGTCTGATTTGCACTTATGATCTGGTCAGTGAGTCCGAACTTGTTTCTGTTTTGAGCGGCCGGTCGGTCAGCGTCACCGAGCTTTTTATGGCCGGGGAAAGGGTTGTCAACCTGGAGCGGCTGTTTAATTTGCAGCACGGGAACGGAATTTTAGATGATCGGCTACCGGATATGTTTTTTGAAAAAGAGTATAATGCCGGTATCGAACCCTCGAAACCGGCCGAGTGGATGGAGCCCATGAAGCAGGAGTTTTATAAGATTATGGGCTGGGACGAAAACGGTCATCCAACGGCCGAAAAACTGGCTGAACTGGGCCTCACCCGGCCGCAATACGCAACTCAACCGGCAGCCTGATTTCAATCTCCGAGACAGTGGAAGCGGCATTATGAGTGAAGATTCCTGCCTGTTTACACCGACCTTAAATTTTCTTTCGGATCAAAAAAAGGAAAAAATCCATCAGGCCGCGCTGAAAATCCTGGCGCAGATCGGGATGAAGATATTGCATGGACAGGCGCTCGAACTGCTTGCCGATGCCGGCTGCAGGGTTGAAGATGATCATATCGTAAAGATACCATCCGATCTGGTCATGCAGGCCCTGAAAAGCACACCCAAAAACATTGCCGTTTACGATCGGCAGGCCAACCACTGCATGGATGTCGGGGGGCGTCGCGCGTATTTTGGTACTGGCTCGGATCTTATTTTTTCGCATGATGCGATCAAGAACGAGCGGCACCTGTGTGTTCTTGAGGACGTTTGCCGTGCGGCACGGGTGGCCGATGCCCTACCCAATATCGATTTTATCATGTCGTTTGGGCACCCATCTGACTACCCGCCGGAACGAGCGTATCTGGCGAGCTTTCAAGCCATGACCGCCAATTCGATCAAGCCCATTGTCAGTACCGCCCAGCGCCGGGATGACCTTGCTCAGATGTGGCGAATCTGTTGCATTCTCAGAGGTTCAGACAAGCAGTTGCGCGAAAAACCACTGATGATTCATTATACCGATCCGATCAGCCCCTTAAAACATCCTGTTTACAGCCTGGATAAGCTGTTGTTTTGCGCCGAAACATCCGTTCCCCTGATATACTCCCCGGCGCCGATTGCTGGAACCACAGCGCCGATGACCATTGCGGGACATGTGGCTCAGGGGCTGGCGGAGTGTTTGTGCGGCCTCGTCATTCACCAGCTAAAATCCAAAGGTGCACCGTTTCTGATGGGCATGGGACCGGCGGTATTGGATATGGCTTCCGGTGAGTGCTCCTATAACGCGCCCGAATTTTTGTTGTCCTTACAGGCGATCATTGAAATGAGCCATTACTATGACTTGCCCAACTGGGGGTATGCAGGAACCACCGATGCACAGATTCCGGATGAACAGGCCGTGTTTGAGGCCGGTCTGGAGACGTTTATTGCCGCCATGGCTGGATCGAACTTAAATCACGATGTCGGCTATATGGATTATGGACGCACGGGCAGCCTGGAGTTGATGGTTATCCTGGATGAAGTGATTGATCAGATCCGGCGCTTGGGACAGGGCATTCCCGTTGATGATGACATGTTGGCACTGGATGCCATTCGAAAGGTGGGGTCTGAAGGTGATTTTCTGACCCATCCCCACACCCTCAAATATTTGCGCCAAACCCAGTGGCGTCCTAAGCTGATTAGCCGTATGGGTTATGAAGAATGGCAATCAGCCGGAGGCACAAGCTTGCTGGAGCGCTCCCGAACAAAACTTGAGGACATCTTGCGCAATCACCAAACGGTGCCGATTCCTGCAAAGCAGGCGCGGCAAATTCAGAAGATCGTTGATCAATTTAAGATCTAACGGTCAGATCATTTTTTGTCGAGTTCCTTTTCACCCTTTTGCCGAATCGATTTCAACGCGGATAGGGTTTTGCCCGGCAGGGCCGGCGCTTCGTGATTTTTAACAATATCTTCAAGTTTTTCCTGAATGCGGGTGGCCATATCTTTGGCACCCTGGTCTTGCCAATCCGAGTAGGCCGACCGCGTCATCAGGCCGGGCATCCAGAGCGCGTTTTTGAAATGATTATACGTGTGATCTTGATCCAGAAAATGGCCCCCGGGTCCGACCTTTTCAATCACCTCGCGGGCCAGGGTTTCCTGGTTAACCTCTATGCCGCGGATAAAATGCTTGGCCATTCCGATGTTCTCGTCACCGAGAATCAATTGAGCGGCGGAACAGACCATCCCATTGCTCATATACCCGACATCATGGATCAGATTCAGGCCGGCCAGACCCTGGGCCAGGATGGAAAAAGCTGATTCGGATCCGGCCTGGGCATCCAGAACTTTCGCGTCGGTGGCGCCGGCCAGCCCCCATGTGGGCAGCTGGAAGGATTGTGCCACCTCGGCTTGCGCCGCCAGGGCCAGGCTCATCTCCGGCGCGGCGATTGACAGAAGACCTGCCGCCATATCAAAGAGTCCGAAATTGCAGCCCAGGCTGCAAGGACAGCCAGGCTTGCGCAGCTGAGCCAGAACCACACACATCAATGCTTCAGCTGTCCCTTGCGCAACAGCTCCGGCCAGCGTTACCGGGGCCGTTGCGCCGAATTGAATCGTCGGCCCCTGTATTTGCGGCATAAATAAATCCGCGCAAACAAACAGACGATCGATAACATCGGCTGGAAAAACAAGCGGCGAGATGGGCTCCGGATAAAATATAAGAAAGGGGCGTTCCTTGAGGTTGTCGATACCACCGGCCACCTCGATGGCCATCTCATAAACAAGCTCCACGCCACGAGGCGTATATCCGATAAAAACAATCGGCTTGATGGTATTCGTCACGACAGCCTCGAACTCAAATAAATCGGCGACCGTTGGTGGTACATCCTGAACAGAGCCCATCGGCATGACCCAGTCGATGTTTGGCAGAGCGTCGGCCACTTTAGCGCCGATGGCAATATCGGCCACACGGGTCGGATGAATTTCACCGCTCAACGCATCTTTCGTATTCGGACTGGCCGTGGAAGTGCCATAGTAGCTTTTGCGCCCCTCTACTTCCATGGCGCGGTTGCCTTCTCGATCATAAACAGTCCAGCCCTTAGGTGTTGTCCTTAAGCACTCCGTTACGACATATTCCGGCACTTTAACGATTTCCCCGCTGATCGAAGCGCCGGCTTGCTTGAGCATTTTACGGGCGCCTTCGTGATGGACGCGAAAGCCCACTTTGGACATAACGTCGAAAGCCGTTCGCTTGATTTCCTCAATCTGATCATCTGTTAGAACCCGAAACGAAACCGATCTTTTTTCAATGGAACCTGTCTGAATCATGGTGCCTCCTTAATGTGAGAGGAATGGAGTCAACTAAGACTGACAGTTTTGCAACATCTATGGTTGTTCTTCTCAGATTTGTATCCTGGAAGTTAACGTACAAACGCATAAAACGTAAAGGATTATTTTTTGCTATCCGTTGCCCCTAGTTAAATCGGATGGCGTATCCCTGCTTTCTCTGAGCTATCTTGACAGATATATCTCTGCATACTATATTTGCTGGGAAGAAATTTATCTTTTAAAAGCTGAACACCGATGAGGAGATGAGGATGAAGTTTTTAGTGGGTTATGGCGGGTCAAAACTGGATGAAAAGGTTCTGAAACTGGCGCAACAACATGCGAATATATTTAATGCCGATATTATTATACTGACTTCATTGGAACAAAGCAGTACATTGCAAAAAGCAGATATTGAAAGGGCCGAAGGTGAACTGGAGTATCTGAGAACGCCTTTTAACATCGATGATATAAACTGTGAAAC
>JASFGZ010000234.1:0-7162 GCA_050123495.1 Desulfobacterales bacterium | reverse complement strand
TAACGGAGCAACTTCCATCGGGATCACATTTAAACGATAATACAGATCTTCTCTGAAGGTTCCCCTTTCTATTTCTTTTTCAAGGTTTTTATTGGTGGTCGCGATGATCCTTACATTGACACTGATCGGTCGGCTCCCGCCAACCCGTTGAATCTTTTGTTCCTGGAGCACGCGTAATATTTTTGCCTGTGAGCTTAGGCTCATGTCTCCGATTTCATCCAGGAATATCGTTCCATTGTCGGCCAATTCAAATTTGCCGACTTTTTTTGCAGTTGCACCAGGAAATGAGCCTTTTTCATGTCCGAACATTTCGCTTTCGATGGTTTCATCCGGTATGGCAGCACAGCTGACATCAATGAGCGGTTTGTCCGCCCGGGGACTTAGCTGGTGGATCGTGCGGGCGACAAGTTCTTTGCCGGTGCCGTTTTCTCCGCTAATGAGTATCCAGGTATCCGACGGCGCCGCAATCTCAATATTCTTTCTTAGGTCCTTCGTCCTTTCGGAATTCCCGTCGATGGTATTTTTTTCCAAGGTTTTGGTGCGCAGATATTTATTTTCTTCTTCAAGACGTCTGAAATTCAACGCATTGTTAATGGATAAAATAATTTTATCAATGGAAAGCGGCTTTTCGACCAAATCAAAGGCCCCCAGCTTGGTGGCTTTGACAGCGGTTTCGATGGTCCCGTGGCCGGTAATAATGATAACCTGAATGTGGGGGTTGTATTTTTTAATTTCCTTAAGGGTTTCAATCCCATCGAGTCCCGGCATCCAGATGTCAAGCAAGACAAGATCCGGTGAGTCAGAATCAATGACTTTTAACGCATCGTGACCATTGAAGGCCGTTGAAACCTTATAGCCCTCATCGGAAAGCAACCCGCTCAGAGACTGAACGATCGAGCGCTCATCATCAACAATTAAAACAGATGGAAACATAGGTGGTTCCTTTTAGTAACGGTTCGAGTCAATCACTGGAAATCATTTATTAATTTAATTAGATCCCGCAACCCATCCACCACGGACCACGGACACCTGGCAACCGACTTGATCTACACGGGCAACTCAATAACGAATTTAGCACCCCGGGGCGTGTTATCCTGTACGTTAATCATCCCGTTGTGATCCGCTATAATGGTGTTGACAATCGTAAGCCCAAGACCCATTCCAGTTTTTTTTGTTGAAAAATTCGGCTGAAACAGCCGCGTCTTATCTTCATTGGAAATACCCGGACCGTCATCGGCTACTTCCATCCGAACCTTTTTCAAAATCGGATCGTGGGTCAAACTGATCGTGATGTTCCCGGTGCCTTTAAGTGCACCAATGGCATTGTCGATCAGGTTTAACAGCGCTTGCTTCATCTGCTGTCGATCAATGTTGAGAATCGGTATGTCGCTGGTATTGTTTATTTTAAAGTTGATCCCCGAGTGGCCTTCCCGATAGAGCGCTAATGTTTCTTCAACAATCGGCATCAAATGGCAGGGTATCGGATTTGCGCTCGGAAACCGCGCAAAGGACGAAAATTCATTCACCAGATTGCGAATCAACTCCACCTGACTGATGATGGTCTCGGTGCACTCTTCAAAAATGGTATCGTCCACGAATTGGGCGTATTTTCGCTTCAGCCGCTGGGCGGAAAGGGCTATGGGGGTTAACGGGTTTTTAACCTCATGGGCGATTCGCCGTGCGACTTCTCGCCAGGCGGCCATTCGTTGGCCTTTTTCCAGTTCGGTTAGATCATCAAATACCATCAGCATTCCCATGTGTTGCCCGGTGTCGTCTTTGAGAGCATTTACGGAAATCAGAAAGCTTCGCGGTCTTCCTTCGATGGTGAGCTTTAGGGGCAATTCAATGGTGTCTCCACGCGATACCGGCAGGCTATCCATAATGTCATTGGCCAGCTCCAAAAACTGACCGGTTAGCAGATGCTTATAGTTTTTGTTCAGTATTTGCTCGGATTTTAGATTTAGCATCTTTTCGGCCGATTTGTTCATGGTTGAAATAATGCCCCTGGCATCGAGGGTAACGACACCGGCAGAAACACTTTTTAACACGATTTCCATAAATCGCCGTTTTTCTTCGATTTCAATATTCTGATGGCGAAGCATGCGCGCGGAAAGTTCCAGTTGCTCGCGGCTGGTTCGAAGATCCTTTGTCATTTGATTAAAGGATTTAACCAGGCTACCAAATTCATCATCGCCCAGCCGATTGATGGAATAGCTGAGTTCACCTTCAGCCACCCTGCGGGTTCCTTCGGCCAGCTCCTTGATCGGAAGGCTGATCGATCTGGCCATAAAAAAGCCGAACCAAATGGCGCAAAACAAAACCAGCAGGGCAACAATTGAAAGCGATATATAATAGGTGATCTGAATCGGCTTTTTCAGCAGCTTAATTTGCTGGTATTCGCTAAAGCCTCTTCGAATGAATTGCAAATTTTCTGAAAGATCCGGTGCAATCAGAATCGTGGCCACGACAAAGCCTACAGCCTCCCCGGGTTGGACTGCAAACGGAACGGTCCCGATGGTTTTGACAAATTCACCGGATGGAATCGTTTGCGAGATGGATCGAATCCCGTCTGAAGGCAATTCCTTATGAAAATCCTCTGCGGAAATAATCCCAAAATATTCGTTTTCAAGTTTGGGAGCCAGGGCAAACGTCAGGCGCTCGGAAGTCGGGGCATATACCTCTACCGCATCCAGGTTAAATTCCCGTTGCACAATCCGAATATAATGCGATAGGGCTTCCTTATTTTTGGGATCCAGCAGATTTTTTGCCTTTAGCTGATACGATATCCTTTCTAAGAAAAACCGGTTGTTCTCTTCTGCCCGGCTATATATACGTCCGCCCACCCATAATGAATTTTCAAGTGCTTGTTCGACCGGCACATTAAACCAGAACTCAATACTGGAGGTAATGAAATTAATTGAAAAGAAAAATAGGACGATCGTCGGCAATAGCGTAAGCGATACAAAGGCAATCACAAGCTTGGTCCGAATTTTTGAACCCAACACATTTCGTCTGCGATCATAGATGAGTTTTACCAGGTTCCGAAAAACAAGATAGATCATTAAGACGAGCAACAGCAAATTGATGTTGATCAAAATAAACATCAAAACGGTGTTGGAAACGGCAATATCAGCTCCGAAATTGATGATCCGGCTTTCAACAAAGGTCATAAGGGCAACCACAAACAGAATTAGAAAAATGAGAATAAATTCGCGCTTGCGCCTTTTTCTTTCCTTTTCGGAGAGCGAAGATTTTCTTTTAAGTTTGGATCGTATCATAACATCCGTGGCGGGTTGCTAACCGACAGGCCGTTGTCAATATATGAAATCGATGGCATACCAATCAGTTTCAAAGTCCCATAGAGATACAAAAAACAGGATGTAGTGCAGATACAAGGGGAGGGTTTTTTTGCTAACTTCGGCCTTAACTCTGAGTTGGTATTGCTCGTCTTTTTCAAGCCTGTTTAACGGAATTATTTTTAAACTATTGATTTCCGTCATCCAGCGTTTGGCTTCTACAAATGACTTCGTGACTTCGGGATTGTCCTCTTTCCAGGAGCGTTTAACCGTAAACTCCTTTTTAAGATTATCGTAATTAATGGTGTGAGTAACCTCTATGTCGGCGATATCTTTATCAAACCAAAAATTCCGGACTCGATTCAATTTGGCAAAATATGAAAATGTAGAAGGCACGCCACTTAAAATGGCGTTTTTCATCTCTTCCCTGAAGGCTCCTTCAAGATTTAAATACAGCAGCAGGTCATCACGGGTGTTGGAGACGGTAATGTTGGTCAGGGTAGCATCCTGTGCTGCGCCGGCATTTGCAATAACTAAGAGCACGAACAGAAAGGCGACGGTTTTTACTCGTTTTATTGGCGAAATCATGTGATATAGTAACCGATAGCTTGGATCCAGCCTGTTGTCTTTTTAGCCGTTAATATAACGTCGGTTAAAAAGAAAATGAACTGTCGAAATGCGATCTGGCATTTCAATCGGCACATCGTGTTCGACCCGTATGCAACCTTTCGGCTTATTAAATAGCCGAAACCTTTATAAATGGCAAGTAATTTTGGACCCTTTCAGGGGGATTTGTCTATATCTGCAAGGATTTGAGTCAACAAAATGATTGTCGTCAAAACATGGATTTGTTATAGCTCTCAGCAGTCCAAGACAATGAATCCGGCTCATCCAATAAAAAGGAGGCTGTTTGCTCGCCAAAGTCCTCAGCAGTGCCGTTTTGGGAATCGATGCCTACCAGGTTGAAGTGGAGGTGGACATCACATCCGGATTGCCCACCTTCACCACTGTCGGACTTCCGGAAACCGCGGTCAAAGAAAGCAAGGAGCGCGTTAAATCGGCAGTTAACAATTCAGGCTATCGGTTTCCGGACGACAGAATCACCGTTAATCTGGCTCCGGCGGATATAAAAAAAGAAGGAACCGGATTTGACCTGCCGATCGCCCTGGGTATTTTAGCAGCCACTGGCGTTATCCCCAGGGAATCGCTTTGTGAATATTTGATCCTGGGTGAGCTCTCGCTGGACGGCCGCATCAAAGCTGTCAAAGGATCGCTACCCATGGCCCTGGCTGCAAAAGCAGCCGGTTATCCGGCAATAATCGTGCCGTTTGACAATAGACGCGAAGCATCGGTGGTGCAGGATATCGCTGTTCTACCGGCGAAAACCCTTGCCCAGATTGTGGGATTTTTAAGGGGATTTTCACAAATAGAACCGGAACATACCGATATCTCAGCACTATTTTCAACAGACGGTCATTATGAAATCGATTATGCCGAAGTTATGGGACAGGAACATGCCAAACGCGCCCTTGAAATCGCAGCCGCCGGGGGTCACAACCTGGTCATGATCGGTCCGCCCGGTTCCGGAAAAACCATGCTGGCCAAACGTCTGCCCACCATCCTGCCGCCTATCAGCTTTGAAGAAGCCATGGAAACCACCAAAATATTTAGCGTCGTCGGACTGTTGTCCAGCGGCCAGGCATTGGTCACCTCAAGGCCGTTCCGATCCCCCCATCACACCATATCCGATGCCGGCTTAATCGGCGGCGGCCATATACCCAGGCCCGGCGAGGTCAGTCTGGCCCACAACGGTGTGCTGTTTTTAGATGAGTTGCCCGAATTTAAAAAACACGTACTGGAGGTTTTGCGCCAGCCCATAGAAGATTTAAAGGTGACCATTTCCCGCGCAACGTCCACCCTGACCTATCCTTCCAATTTTATGCTGGTGGCCGCCATGAACCCATGCCCGTGCGGCTATTTTTCGGACGCCAAACATGAATGCCGCTGCACACACACCCAGATTCAGCGCTACCGTTCCAAAATTTCCGGACCGCTGCTGGATCGTATCGATATGCATGTGGAAGTGCCCGCCGTGCCGTACAAAGATCTGATGCAGGGCCATGATGCAGAAGGTTCTGAAATCATACGCAAACGGGTTGCCGCCGCTCGGGAAATCCAGTCCAACAGATTATCCCGGACCAAAATTTTCTGCAACGCCCAGATGAGCAGCCGCCACATCAAAAAAAACTGTAACGTAGACGACGCCTCCTGCCGCCTGCTGGAATCCGCTATCGACAAGTTGGGGCTATCCGCTCGGGCCTACAATCGAATCTTAAAAATCGCCCGCACCATTGCCGATTTAGAGAAATCAGCCGATATCACCGTCGTGCACATCTCCGAAGCCATCCAGTACCGCAACCTGGACCGCGGCAAGCAGTTTAAATAAGACAATTAGGGTAGATATTTATTTATTTAAGGACGTCCCTCTCTATCCATTTAATCTAATTGACCTTTATTTCCTCTGCCAACCTCTCGTCCTTGAAAGCTGCGCGTACCTTTGATATCTATGCATATCACAAGTTTTCTGTTTTAGCGATATTCTCGATAAATCTGCAATCCGGCTGATTTTGTGATATCGGTGGATATCGCAGGTCAAAGATACCAAAGTTATGCTTAAATCTATTTCCGGAAACCGGTTTTAAAGGATAATGCAAGTATGGGGGCAGAAACAAACAACTCCGCATTTTATGCGGATACATCTAATTATTGTTATACAAAATGGCACATCTGCATATTGAAACACCACTGTTTGAATCCCGGCCATTAACTCTTCGATCAGGAAAAGAGATTTGGCTGAAATTCGAATCAATGCAGCCCACAGGATCATTCAAAATTCGTGGGATTGGGCAGGCCTGCCAAGAGTATGTTCGTCAGGGAGCGAAGCGTTTTGTTTCTTCATCAGGCGGAAACGCCGGTATAGCAGCTGCCTACGCCGGCCGGCGTCTTTCCGTCCCCGTTGTTGTCGTAGTTCCCGAAACCACCACAAACCGAGCAAAGGCGTTCATACAAAATGAAGGTGCCGAAGTAATCGTTCACGGCACATCATGGCATGAGGCTAACACCTTGGCCCTCTCTATGCTAAGCGAAACTGATTATTTTATTCACCCGTTTGACGACCCCCTCATTTGGCAAGGTCACGCCAGTATGATTGATGAAATAGCGAAATCAGGTGTCAAGCCTGAAGCGATCGTGCTCTCTGTAGGCGGGGGAGGATTGCTATGCGGAGTAATAGAAGGGCTGCAGCGAAACAACTGGACCGATGTGCCGATAGTCGCAGTCGAAACCGAGGGTGCGGAATCGTACGCTGCGTCGGTTCGTGAGGGTCATTTGGTCGAGTTGGCAGCAATTACCAGTATTGCAACTTCATTGGGGGCACGACAAGTTTGCAATCAAGCATACATGTGGTCCAAGACGTACCCGATCAAGAATGTGGTCTTATCGGATAGATTAGCTCTAGCCGCATGCGAAAAATTTATTGAGGATCATCAAGTGGTCGTAGAGCCAGCGTGCGGGGCGTCTCTTGCCGCTGTATATGATAACGTGCCAGAACTTAGTTCTTTCAGTTCAGTTCTGGTAATCGTATGTGGGGGGGTAACATCAACCATCGCACAACTACAACGGTGGGCAAAGAATTTTGTATAACAAATGCATGCATTCGGGGATTGAGGGACGTTCCTAAGTTTATAAGTTCATGAGTAATGAATCAGGGGAGACTTGAGAATACATTCGTTTTCTAAAGTTCATAGAAGGGACAATAGACCCGTTTTGGAGGAAAAAAGCGCCTGCCAGCTTAAGCTGGAAAACGA
>JASFGZ010000233.1:0-7190 GCA_050123495.1 Desulfobacterales bacterium | reverse complement strand
GGATGGGCAAGTAGTTCTGCTCGCTTTTAGACAAAATCGAAATTTGAACTGCTTAATTTCTCATGCGTTTTGACATTCAGACGCGCTTTAGATATGCTAGAGATATCTCAACAATGCGAAATTCTGGACGAATCGTTGATGCTCGGGGTACCCCCAATACGCAACAGCTAACGAAGGGAATCGCGCCATGAAAGAATTGATCAGTCACATTGCCCAAGCACTTGTTGACCATCCAGAACAGGTATCGGTTAAGGAGGTTGAAGGTGGTCAGACTTTGATACTGGAACTCAGGGTCGCGAAAGAAGACATGGGGAAGATTATCGGCAAACACGGGCGGACTGCTCAGGCCATCAGAACGTTATTAAGCGCAGCATCTGGAAAGGCAAAGAAACGCATCGTTCTTGAGATCCTGGAATAATATGTCCGGACCCCAATTCACAGAGACCATAATTTTTTTGTTCAAAAGGAACAAAAAGGAAATGGTGTCTGGTTTAATTCGGGCCGGGCAAGCGTAGCGATAGTACCAAAATAAGAAGGGCATTCCCTCATCGTCAGGCGGAGACGGAATGCCCTTTTTTTAATTCCGAAATAAGCAGGCCATTCCACGGGTTTGAACGATTTGACAAAGTACGGTTTGGCATTAAATTATATGTATGAGTGGATGTCGCTTCTGCAGCCTACAGTTCTTCATCTGCTCTCCTCCTTAACGGGCGACTCGATGAGCCGCCCTTTTTGTTTTGAGGGAGAAAAGGTGAAAAAAGGAAAGGAATGATGAAATCTGATAAAAACAAAACAAAGGATGAACTGATCAAGGAATTAGAGGCCCTCAAAAGCCAATTTAACGAACGCACCGCCTCCCTTGAACAAGAGTGTTTTGAGCGGAGCCGAACCGAAGAGGCGCTTCGACTGGCCCAGGTAATCATCGATAACAGTCCAGTAATTCTGTTTCGCCGGATGGCCGGTGAAAAGCCCAAGCTGGTGTATGTATCCGAAAATATCCGCCAGATGGGGTATACGGCCGAGGAGTTTCTCGAAGATAGGATCCATTTTAAAGATACTGTCCATCCGGATGATATTGAACGCGTCCGTGAAGAAATCAGGCAGTATGCCGAAGAAGACCTGGAAGAATATACCCAGTTTTACCGGATGATAACCAAAGATGGCCAGGTCCGCTGGGTTGAAGATCAAACCACGGTGGTACGGGATGATAAAGGCAACAAAATATTTAACCAGGGCCTGCTGGTGGACATCACCCGCCGCAAACTGGCTGAAGAAGCAGTGCGCAAAAGCGAGGAGAAATTCCGCCGCATCGTGGAAACCGCCGGCGAAGGTTTTATCCTCATGGATGAGGATTTGAAAATTATGGATGTCAACGATGCCTACTGTAAATTGATCGGATATTCTCGCGATGAGATCATCGGCAAAACACCCATGGATCTGGCCACCGAGGAGTTCAGGCATTATATGGTCAACAACAGGGAAGAGATCCTGGTCACAGAATACCGGGAGTTTGAAGGAACCGTCGTCGCCAAAGACGGCCGCCATGTGCCGATTCTAATTCACGGCAACACCCTCAGAGGTGACCGGGGAGAAATCATCGGTAACATGGCTTTTATTACCGATATGACCGAGCATAAAAAGGCTCTGGCGCTGGCCGGAGAGGTGCAAAAAAGCCTGCTGCCCCAGAGCAAACCGGACGTTCAGGGCCTGGACATCGCCGGCCGAAACGTATCCTGCGATGAGATCGGCGGTGATTATTTTGATTTTCTGTGGCGACGTGAAAACCCGGATGGCCCCTTTACCGTCGCGGTGGGTGACATTACCGGCCATGGGGTAGACTCCGCCCTGCTGATGACATCGGCCCGGGCGTTTTTGCGCATGCGCGCCTCACAGCCCGGAACCATGGCGGAAGTCATCACGGCCATGAACCGTCACTTAACCCGGGATGTTCTTGAAACCGGCCGGTTTATGACGCTTTTTTATTTGACCGTGGATCCGCAAAAAGATCATATGAACTGGGTGCGGGCCGGCCATGACCCGGCCATCCTATATGATCCGCAGCAGGATGCCTTTGAGGAGCTCAAGGGTTCGGGGGTGGCCCTGGGTGTAAATGACTCTTTTGAATATGACGAAAACTACCGCAAGGATTTAGCCAACGGGCAGATCATCGCCATCGGCACCGACGGCATCTGGGAAGCCTTTAATAAAAAGGGAAAGATGTTCGGCAAAAAGCGCTTTAAGGACATCATCCGCCAACATGCCGGAGCAGGCGCCGATGATATCCTCAATGCGGTTTACAATGAAATCAATCAATTCACAGAGGGTCAGAAAACCGAAGACGATATCACCCTGGTCATTATAAAGGTGAATAAACCCTAACTCAAAATCAGTTGCCCATAATAATCATTTCACTTTATTTTTAATTTCGATAATCAAATCAGAATCTAAAAATATTTTTCTTGTTTTTTCGCCTTTTAAATTTGAGCCAATATTCTCTATGATCTCAAGCGCCTGTCTGTATTGTTTTTGGGCATCCTGGTTAAAATCCTGGGCTTCTTTCAGTTTCCCCAAATCAAGGTGTGTTTTCCACAGCTGATAAGGGTTTCCCAGTTTCTTGGCATCGGTTATAGCACCATTTAATTTTTTTTCAGCTTTGGAAAATTCCATGTTTTTTATATATATCTTTCCCATATGACGATTCGCCCTGATCATCCCTCTTTTGTTTTTGGTTTTTTTTGCAATTTCAAAAGCCCTTTGAGCGCATTGCATGGCTTCATCTGTGTCACCTTTATAAAGGAAAATTTCTGCTGAGGTACAGAGCTGTCTGACTTCCCACCGATGCCTGATGAACAAATACCCCGGGTCTGTTTCAGCTTTTTTTAAAAGGTCTGCAATATAATTTTCTGCTTGCCCGTAATCCTTTTCGGCCACTGCATTTTCGGCTAAATTAACTGCCGCATTCGCCTCCACCTCTTCAGATCCTGAACCCATCTCCAGGGATGCTTTATAGCTTTCCCGATTGAGTTTTTTAGCCTCGGAAATCCATCCTAACTCACCGTAGACCCATCCCAGCCAATTTAATCCCTTGGCTCTGTTTAAAGCCTCTCCGGTTTCCTCTGCAAAATTAATCCCCTCCTGAAAAGTGGCTATGCTGGCGGTGTAATCCCCCTTGCAGGCCAGATAATAACCGAGGATAAGGTAGACAAGTACACATGCCCTCGCATTTTGAACGGATTTAAGCACTGGAATTGACTTATCTAAATATTCAACCGCTTCTTCATCAGGGATTCCATAGTGCGGAAACTGAAATGCCCTCAAACTTAATGACAATATCAAAAGCAGCGGGCTGTTGATCTTTTGGGCGATTTGAACTGCCTTTTCCATAAATTTTCCCGCCGTTTCAACTTCACCTAAAGCGAGTTTTATCAGTCCGAGGCCGGAATAATTTCGGCCCTCTATAATGGGATTTCCAATCTGCCGCCCAAAATCCGCCGCTTCATGATATATGTTTATAACCTCCTCATATTTTTTGCCCGAAGCCATACTCCAACCCGCCATGGATAAAGATTCAGCTTCTTTGTTTTTATCTCCAATGTCTTTGGCTATCTCTCTGGCTTTAAAAAAATCCTTTTCGGCCACATCGAAATACCCCATATTAAATTCCGTATTACCTTTGCCTTGATAACTTTCATATGCTTGTTCCGGTGATAGCGCTACATCTTCTTGGCTACTAATATCGATAACTTTTTCGAAAAAAGTATGGGCACTTGGAATGGCCATATTGCCAAGCGCCTTTTGCCCGGAAAGAATCAGGTATGCAATGGCTTTGTCCCAGACTTCGCCTTGCTCGTAATGATGGGCTAAAATTTCATAGTGCTCACCCAACCGTGTTGAGTAAATTTCTTCTATGACTTTGCCGGTCAGAGCATGAATGGCTTTTCTCTTTGAAGTTAGCAGGCTGTTATAAGCGACGTCATGAGTTAAAGCGTGTTTGAACATAAATGATAATTCAGGATAAAACTGTGTTTGATAAAGAATTTCGAGCCTCACCAGATCATCGAGAATATCGGTTATACCTGCTTGCAATTTTGCGATGCGTTCGAGTAATCGGTTCGCAAATTCGCGTCCAATAACCGCCGCAAGCTGAAGTGCAACTTTTTGCTCCTCCGGCAATCGATCAATGCGGGCCATTATGATATCCTGAATGCTCGTGGGTATTTGAATCTGATCTTGAGCTTTAACTGTTCCATTTGCTTCTATCTTCTTGAAGATTCCTAGCTCTTCAAGTGATTTGGCAATTTCCTCAATATAGAGCGGGTTGCCTTCAGCTCTTTCAAGAATCAATGGTTCTATAAATTTCGGCAATCTGTCTACGCCGATGACATCCTTGGTAAGATCCAAGCTGTCTTCATTTTGCAGTGCTTTCAGAGAGATATGATTGAAAAACGTGCGCTCGCCAAATGGGTTTGCATAACCCGGACGGTAGGTGAGAATAAGCATAACCGGCAGAACGGCAAGGCTGTTGATGACGTATTTGAGAAAGTCTTCTGATTCATGATCGATCCAATGTAAATCCTCAAAAAATAAAATCAGCGGCCTTCGTTTACTTCCCCGTATGGTCATGAGCCGAATGGAATCGAAAACCATTCGCCTTCTGCCCTGAGCATCCATGGAATGGATAAGCGCGTCTCCCGGATCAACAGAGAATAGAAATTTTAGAAAGGGCGCCCTTTCTTTTGTCTCTTCGCCAAGAACACTCAGGCCCTTGTCAATTTTACGGATAATGATCTGTTCAGAATCTTCTTCATCAATTCGAAAGTTGCGCTTTAACAAATCAATCAGAGGCAAAAAGGGCATATTTCTTCCATAAGCCGTACAACGCCCCTCAAGCCAAGTGATCTTTTCAGCCGATAATGCGCGATGAAGCTCAAAAACCAATCTTGATTTTCCGATTCCTGCCTCACCGACAATAAAAACAACCTGTCCATTGCCCTTTTTGCAAAGATCCCACAGTCGATGGAAACGATTAAATTCCTCTGAACGCCCTCTCAGGGGCGAAAGCGCCTTCTCGGCGACGATATCCATCAGACTTCTGATTCTACGCGTACGTTTTAATCGATAGGTGATCACCGGCTCTTTTTTGCCTTTTACCTGTAACTCGCCTAAAGGCTCGGTAACAAAATGGGGTCTGATTATTTTGTAGCTTGAATCAGACATCAGAATGCTGCCTGATTCGGCACCTTGCTGCATGCGGGCGGCCAAATTGGTCGTATCACCCAAGGCCGTATAGTCCATTCTTAGATCATCGCCAATACTTCCCACCACCACGGGACCCGTGTTTAGACCGATCCGAATCTTGAAATCGATTCCTTTTTCGTCTTTGAGTTTTTCGCTAAAATCGGCCATTGCTCTTTGAACGGCAAGTGCCGCATAGCAAGCTCGCTGGGCATGATCTTCATGTGACACGGGCGCACCAAAGATAGCCATAATCCCATCGCCGGTGAACTGGTTAATGGTGCCTTCATATTTATGAATTTCATCCATCAGAATCTTGAATAACCTATCCATGATCTGGTGAACTTCCTCAGGATCAAGCTTTTCTGCAATAGAAGTGTAGTTGGCTACATCGGCAAAAAACACGGTAACCAGTTTACGTTCGCCCGCAATGGAACTGCGAGAAGACAAAATTTTGTCGGCAAGGAATTTGGGCGTATAAGATTGGGGTTTGGAATAGTCTATGGCAGTCGCATCTTGGGGCTTTTTTAAATCATAACCACATTCGTCGCAAAATTTGCTGCCGAGTCTGATTTTGGTATTGCATTCCGGACAGGTGATTTCAAATCTATTTCCACATTCGCTACAAAACTTGGCGCCTTCACGATTATCAAACTGGCACTCCGGGCATTTCATTTTTATGCCCCCTCTTATTGAATTTAGGCCGTTTAAATAACAGAAATGAAGGAAGTAGCTGGATGAGGCATATAGAAATATCGCAAACCATTTCCAAAGTCAATTAAATGAATTCCCAATACTTGAAGCTGGATGATCTGAAAAAACATTACGATTGCTTGCCCAAAAAACAGTTTTGGAAAGATTGCAGATATTATTTTTATGTTTAGGTTGTTTCTAGCGGTTGAATATCATTCTTGATCAGACGAAAGCCTTATTTAAGACCTTAACTTCCGCAAGCTAAAACCAATTCATCATTTGGAGGCACTCTCATGACAGAAGAACTTGCCCAAGTCGAAAAATATATGGATCTCATTATTGAATTCGCCGTTAAATACGGTTTTCAGGTGATCTACGCTATCATTATCCTGATCATCGGACTGATCATTGCGCGCTGGCTGGCCAACATGGTCGTGCGGGTATGTGAAGGCCGCAAACTGGACATCACCCTCAGCCGCTTTCTGGGAAGTGTTGTCCGGCTGTCGGTGCTGGCTTTTGTCATGATCATCGTCCTGGGAAAATTTGGCATTAACATGACGCCTTTTATTGCAGCAATCGGCGCGGTAGCCTTTGGTTCCAGTTTGGCGTTGGCCGGTTCGCTGTCAAATTACGGCGCCGGTCTGACCATTATCATTACCCGACCGTTTGTAGTCGGCAACACCATTGCGGTACAGGGCGTCAGCGGGGTCGTCGAAGAAGTCGGTCTGGCATCCACCCATTTATCCACCGAAGACGGCGAAAGGATCACCATTCCGAATAAACACATTGTCGGTGAAATTCTCACGAACTCATTTGAGAACAAGGTCGTGGAAATCGCGATCGGAATATCCTATGAGGACGATCCCCAGAAGGCCATTGGGATCATCCAGGAAACCTTGCAGAAGATTCCTGAAATTGTGAATGAACCGGCGCCTCAGATCGGTATTGAGGAATTTGCCGATTCAAGTGTTAATATCGGCATGCGTTATTGGGTCCCCACCAAACAGTATTTTCAAATCCTTTATCGAGCCAATCTGGCAGTTTATGAAGCATTAAATAAAGCCGAAATTACCATCCCGTTTCCGCAGCGCGATATTCACATGTTATCCGGAACCCGGGATTGATGCTCTGGGTCATTAAGGCATAAAAATTGGAGATTCAAGGTTCAGGGTTCAATCAGAACTCAAAAATAAAATTAAAAATTGTATTTGATCTCCAGGTATAGTCTATCGTTTTCCCCGACATCACGGAATCTGGGCAGA
>JASFGZ010000232.1:0-7266 GCA_050123495.1 Desulfobacterales bacterium | reverse complement strand
ATTGGCCGGCTCAGCCAGGCCTTGGAGAATTTTATGGCTGAAAAAGGATTTACATCAGGATTGACGCCCGCCACCCACAACTTCGATGAAGACATTTTAATGGCCCGCTGGTCCCATAAACATCTGGCCTTTCTGGCGAATTTGGGCCGCTTCGGAACTCATCATATGCTGATTACCCCAGTCGGTTGCACGGGCCGCCTGGGGAGCCTGGTGACAGAGGCCGAACTCGGAGAACATCCGCTCATTGACACCGATGAAGCCTGCCTCCTGAAGGCGGGTAAAAAGTGCGGTAAATGCATCGAGGCTTGTCCGGTGGATGCTTTAAGTGAAACCGGGTTAGAAAGACGGAAATGCTGGAATCGACTGAATGAAAATCGCGATATCTTAGATTATTTCTCGGATTTGCCCAAGAGCACCAATGTCTGCGGCAAATGTGCTGCATTGATGCCGTGTAGTTTTCTGAATCCGGTTGCAAAACTATAAGGAGTTTGCTTAAACGAGTACGGTTTTCGATTTATTATTATTTTTTATGTTGCCGGGCGGAGATAATTTAACACTATTCAGGCGATTAAAAAAATTACATGCAGATCATTCGCCTTCTGATCGTTCAAGGAGAGCTTATGGACCAGATTTCAAAAGCCGCCGAGTTTATCGCGGATCTCCGCTTTGCGCTTCGCCAGGAACCCCAGATCCCTGAAACCTTTCGGCCGGAAAATCCTGCCTCGGGATACGCAGTACAGGAAGGGGTCGTGGACCGGCTGCTTAATAAATACGGCGGCCGTGCGGTTGGATACAAGGTGGCCTGCACCAACAAGCTTGCCCAGGAGCTCCTGGGCACCGACATTCCCTTTTACGGAAGGCTCCTCTCGCCCTTTGTTTATCAAAGCCCGGCCCGGGTCAACGCCCAGGATTTTTCCATGCGGCTCATCGAAGCGGAATTTTCGTTTCAACTGGCCGAAGATCTGCTCCGAGAGGGTGCCCCCTACGACAGGGAATCCGTGGCCGACGCGGTGACGGCGATCCTACCGTCGATCGAACTCGTGGACACCCGGTATACCGTCTGGACGGAGGTGTCCCTGCCTTCCCTCATTTCGGACAACGGATGCAACAGCGGTTGGGTCCGAGGAAAGGCCATTGAGACGTGGCGCCACATCGACCTTGCCTCCCACGAGGTCTGTCTCAGGGTCAACGGTGAGGAGAAACTCAGCGGCTCAGGCGCTGCGGTTCTGGGCCACCCCTTGAACTCCCTGGTTTGGCTGGCCAATACCCTGTGCGAACAGGGAAAGCAGTTAAAGGCAGGCGATCTGGTTAGCACCGGGGTATGCACAGATATCTATCTTGCAGAACCTGGTGATCACATCGTTGCCGATTTCGGAATGCTGGGTACCGCGGAGGTATCCTTTTTTTAGATTGCACGTTTCGGTGTCCGGCAATTTTCGGTGAACATCAAACAGGATCCCAATGGTCCCGGCATGTTCCTTTCCAGAAATAAAGTCGATTAGATCTCAAATAACGCAAAAAAAGGGAAATCCCGAGTTCCTGTGACTTGAAAATGCAACCAGAATTCGCTATGTAAATCCTCAACTTGGAAACATCTCATAAGGGCCCTGGCCAGAATAAAACACACGAATGGAGAAAATCTATATGGGTAAAGGTGACAAGCGCACGAAACGGGGAAAGATCGCTCGAAAATCCTATGGTGTCAAAAGACCGCGAAAGAAAAAGAAAAAAACCGAACAAAAAAGTTAGCCCAACCTAAAATAAAGTTTAAACTTCCCGCCGGTATGCCCATGGTATGGTATTGTGCCGCTCGATATTTAAGGTTCCAGAGGGCATTTTTTCGTGGGATCCCACAATAAGCCAGCCATCAGACGCAAGGGCTTTGATAACCCTGGTCAAACCCTCTTTTTTTTTATGCTCCTTATAGTAGGTTAAAAGATTGTTTCTTAAAAAGATGATATCAAATGGCGACCCGGGCGGATCTGTGAAAATATCCTGAATTTTCCAATTAATGCCCTTCTTAAGAAACGCCTTTACCTCAAAGTGATGACCTCTTTTTCGAGTATCAAAATAGTGTTCTCGAATTTCCCGCGGAACCTCCTTCAAACTGCTCTGGGTGTACATACCTGCCCGGGCTTTTTCGATATAATCCGGATGTATATCAGTGGCTGTTATCCCGAGATCGGGCACGTGAACATGTTTTCCGATTAAGCGATCCCAGACAATCTTGAGACTGTAAACTTCTTCGCCGCGGGCACAACCCGCTGACCATACCCGCAATATTTTCTTTTCTGTTCCAATCATCCGAGGCAAAATATCTTCTTCCAGGTCATGCCAGAGTTTGCGATCCCGAAAAAACCGGCTGATGGAAACCGTCATTCTCCTTTCAGATTCCTGCCGGACCGCATCGCTTTTATTTAGCAAATTTAAGTAGGCTTTGATATTGGGGCAATTTAATTCCTGCATATGCCGGGATATGCGTTTTTTGACGCCTTTTCTGACTTTGCGGTAGCCGGTCCATGAATAATTGAGCCTGTCAAGAAGCTGTCGAAATTGATCGTCGTGCATAGGTCTCACTTTAAGGTGTCAGGAGCGGTTATTCAAGGAAAAAGCTTTACGTTGGAGTGTTGGCGTAATGGATTGGTGGAGAACTGGAAACAAATTAAACTATCGGATCTGGTGAATTCGGATTTTGATGAAATCAAATTATAATAAACTTGCACGAAGTATAACATAACGATAATAAAACCCTAATTGATCGTAAACAAAATGAAAAACAGGTGGCAAAATTTTAAAATGGTTGGCGGATGTGTTGCCGTTTTAAGAAAATACTTTCATTTTGTTTACCCTTTGGGAAAGCCGATGTCACCCCATCTTCTGGGTTGCCAAGGACTCGCGGTAGACGACTACGCTTCCCCCTTGGACGCTTGACAGAGCGAAGCGGAGATCCCGCCTGCGGGGAAGCTGGGGCAATCCCGGCTTGCGCTCAATCAGGTTAACAGCGCTGAAAACTTGGAGGCAAGACCATCTTTCTCGGGGACATGTAGCCATGAATTTCGTCGGTGTGGATGCTTGCAAAAAAGGGTGGTTTGCCGTATCGCTTGATCGGCAGGGCAATTGGGACATCGGTATTTTTAAAACCATTGGTGCTTTTTGGAGCGCATTTCAAAATGCTTCCTTAATATTAATCGACATACCGATTGGCCTGCCCTATTGCGGCAAACGCAGATGCGACACTGAAACACGGAAAATATTGGGCCGCAGAGCTTCCAGCGTTTTCCCAGTACCCTGCCGCAAAGCCTTTCAAGCAAAAACCTATGGCCAAGCTTGCCGGATAAATCAGCAGGTGATGGGCGTCAAGCTTACGATCCAAACCTGGAACATTTCCGCCAAAATTTTTGAGGTCGACCGGTTGTTGCGCAATAACAAACAGGCCCAACGCCGGATTAGAGAATCGCATCCGGAACTCTGTTTCTGGTCGCTCGCCGGTGGACATCCTATGGCCTATTCCAAGAAAAGGGCACAGGGTTTTTGGGAAAGGTATTCAATACTTAAAAAAATATGCCCGGAAACCGAAGCGATTGTCGGCAAGAGCTTGGAACGATTTATGCGTAAAGACCTGGCCCGTGATGATATTCTGGATGCGATGATATTGGGTGTTTCCGCCAAGCTTCCTTTAACATCGATCCGGACCGTTCCCTCAAATCCACCCAGGGACAAAAAGGGTCTCCCAATGGAGATTATATATTTTGTTCCGGAGTGAGCGGAGATGAAATGAGTTTTGTATCTCTAAAGCGCAATTATGCGATTGATTGGCTGCGCGTGTTTGCATTGTAAGAATTGCCTTTTACCTCATCGGCCTGTATATACCCGTAGGCACCAAATATTTTATCATTGCTTCAACATCGATGATCGTCATACGGGTGCTCTCTGAAGTATTCATCAGAAGAGTCAATTTGATGCGGTTCTTAATTGGGCGCAAATCATAGATTCAAAAAATGGAGGCGAATAATGGATCAAAACGTAAGAAATGCGATTTATAGCGCGGTAAAAAAAGAACCTTTCGCTAAAGGAATGAAGATAGAGTTGGTGGAATTGGAGCTGGGTTATTCAGCAGTAGAAATGATCTATGATCCGACCCAGTTGAATAATATCTATGAGCGGGCCCATGGCGGTGCTTTGTATGCACTTATTGATGAAGCATTTGAAACCGCCGGCCAGACCGACGGCACCATCGCGGTAGCGCTAAATGTGAATGTAACCTACGTTTCCAGTCCTGAACCGGGTGTGCGGCTGCGGGCGGAGGCTAAAAATATCAGCCAGACCAAAAAGACCGCCGGCTTTGATATACGCGTCACGGATGAAAAGAACAACTTGATCGCCACCTGCTCTGCGCTGGCATACCGGACCGGAAAACCGATTCCGTTTCTATAATAAATACAAGGAATTGAATCTGATTGTAACTAATCGCTTGTGAGTTTTAAGGGCAGCACTAATCGAAAGGTAGCTCCCTTCCCTTTCTCACTTTCCAGTTCCAGTCTGCCCCCCAGACAGCGTGAAATAATATTGGCTCCGGCCAGCCCAAGGCCGTGGCCTTTGCGCGGCACAATAGAGCACTCTTTTACCTGGGCGTAGCGTTGAAATACCATTTCATGATTTTCCGGCTCGATGCCGGGTCCATCATCGCTGACGGCGATCAACAGGTCGTCTCCATCCACTTCCAATTGGACATCAACGGTCTGATGCCGGTGATGAAGCGCATTCTTGATGAGGTTGCCGACAATCTGGCGAAATTTAACCTCATCCTGAAACATCTCCAGCCCATCTACCGCTGAGGGTACATCAAAAGAAATACCGTTGCTTGCCAGAAACTCGAGGGCTTCAGTTTCATTATCATACGTGCCAAATTTCTCAAATACATTCCATGCATGGGTCTCGAGCGCGTCTTTGAGCGCTTTAAAAACTGATTTGGCCGGTTGAAAGCGCTCACCGATAAAGCATCCTGATTCGGAGCGTCCGATCTCCAGCAGGTTGTGCAGTAACGCCCGGGCTTTTTTTGAATTCCGCAGGGTACGCTTCAAAATGCTTTCCTGGCGGGGAGATAGCGTCCCAAATTTATCCTGGCGTTCCAACAGGGTCCGCAAACCGGTTTCGATGATGGCAATGGGGTCTTTGAGTTCATGAACCAGAAATTCGATTTCAATTTCCCTGAAAAATTCCCCCGCATCCGCTTCAGCGGAGTGTTTGTTATCGTTGGGTTTATCTTGTTCGCTCATGGTCATTACCTGTTCGTTAAGGTCTTGGAAATTCTAGAATGCGTGAAATTAAACATCCGATTGATCTTGTGTCACCCGAACATCATCTCTTCGTGAATCGTTTGGCCGGAAAAAACTGGACCGTCACCTTGGTTCCGCCGGCATTCTGGCAATCTTTGGCGTTCTCGGGAGGGATGCAGTCTGCAACATTTCCCGGGCATTCATGACCCTCCGTGTCCAAAAAACGGCAGGGTTGTGATGTCATCTTGATTTTAAAGTTATACCTTTCCGAAAAGATTTTTATGCGCAGCAGATCGAATCCCTTGCCGCCGGCCTTAAAATCGTATGGCTGGCGGGTAGAATACTGCATGGTATCATAGGCGGTAAAATAATTTTCAAAGATTAAGCGCAGGTTTTCTTCACTAATGCCGATTCCATTGTCCTTAACCTCAAACTCGGGACCGATTTCTCCCCTGCGAACCTTTACAGATATTTTCCCCCCATCCGGTGTATTTTCAACGGCATTGCGAACCAGGCCTTCAACAACCTTTCCCAAAACCTCTGAGGGGATATATATCGGAGAAGTTGCCGATATATAGGTTCTTAAACGGCACTTGCGATGTGCAAATTTAGGGCGCAGCGCTTTTACTTTTTCCCGCACGAACGGCCCCAGTTCAACGACCTCTGATTTTGATTTCCGGGGCCCATAGGTCTTTTCAATGTGCTGCCGGATTTTCCGGATGATATCTTTTTCTCCCAGACCCAGTGAGATCAATGCTTCCAGCTCATCCACCGAAGCATCCAGCAACGCGGAGAGCATGTAATGGGTTTTATAATCCCTTTCGCGCAGGATGTCTTCTAACTGATACTGCATTTCAAGCAAGCGCTGCAGATTTCTTTGGGCGCGGTCAAGGATCTTGTTCCAGCCTTTATCCTCTATTTCGGAAAGCCGCTTTCCTAAAAGACTTAGAGACGCGGATAGAATGGAAACAGGCGTTTTCAGTTCGTGAGACAGATGGTGAATGACGCGATCTTTGGTGCGGTTGAGACTTTTGACCTCCTCGTAAGACCGCTTCAATTCTTCATTGATAGTGGCATTCTCAATCGGCAGCGCCACCAGATTGCTAATGGTTGTCAACAGCTCTATATCGGACTGATCAAATGGACCTTCTTTTTTGTTAACCGCGCACAACACGCCGATTATGCGTCCTTCAATCTCTAACGGCACATCGGCCATGTTCCGCGTGCGATGTTTGGCCTGCCGATCAACCTCCCGGGCGAAATGCGGACTCTTGTAAGCATCCTCTACAATTTGAGGCTTGCCGGTGCGGTACACCAATCCGGCGATGCCTTTGTCCACCGGGTAGCGGAGTTCCTTAAACTTCTTACCGGTTTCAGTTTTATCAAAGACGGCTTCGCGAAAAAAGAATTCCTGGTTTTCTTCGTCGAGCAAAATAACCATGGCACCCTCAAGGCCCAGCAGAGCCTGAACTTCCCTGGTAATCAGCTCCAGCCGCTGATCCAAGCCCCGATACTGGTACATGGCACGGGCGATCCTAAAAAGAGCCTGATTGACGCGGGCACTGCGTTTTTCGCGGGTCACATCGCGCAGCGTAACAACCTGACCGGCTGGCTGACCGTCTTCATCGTAAAAGATGGCACCATCAACAATAATATCCAGCAGCCGGCCGTCCTTGGTAAACCGTTTGGTTTCAAAGCCCCGCAGAACTTTGTCTTTGTGCAGGCGTCGGATGCCCTCGATGGTTTGCTTCTTAAAATTTTCAGGGACGAATGGTATTTTTTTGCCTTCCAGTTCTTCAAAGCGCCACCCAAAAACGGTCTCAAATGCCGGGTTCAGATAGGACACCGTATTATCCAGATTAAAGACAAATACGGGTATGGGTATGAATTTTAGAAATGCGCGGTAGCGCTGCTCGGCCTGGCGGCTTTGTTGGGACAGCTCGAGGGCACAGGCTTCGGATTCACTCAGAGCGCGCTGAGCGACAACTTT
>JASFGZ010000231.1:0-7297 GCA_050123495.1 Desulfobacterales bacterium | reverse complement strand
GGCAAATGCCATGATACGGATATCATTGTTGCGAATATGACTGATTTCGTGAGCCAGAACAGCGCTTAATTCCTGCCATGATAGTCTGCGCATTAAACCCCTTGATATCGCAATCGAAGCGTTATTTCGCGACCCGACTGTGAATGCCAGCATCGCATCGGTTGGCATATAGAACAATGACGGCAGGCGATTCAATTTGGCGCTCCGCGAGAGCCTTTGCAATATGTCATGAAGCCGCGGCGCTTCTTCCGAAAACAGGCGGCGGCCGGAGTTGAGTTTCAGCATAAATGCCGGTGACATCATCGGGCTGAAGAAGTAGAGCATGACGATACCACCAATCAGCATGAAGGCCAATTGATTGCCACCCAGCAGCCAGCCCGTTAAACCGAGCAGTGCTGCCAGCGAAGCCACCAAAACGGCCGATTGGACCTTAGCTTCGATTTTGTTTTTTGCCCACTGTAAATTATTCATCAAAATTTCCTCTACATAAAGCCTTGAAAGTTTTTCAACTCATATACATGTATAATAATTATTTCTCGGAATATTTCAATATCGTTACATTACTTTTTATATATCCAGCTAAAAAGTAATATATTGAGGGTATAAAAGAAAAGTCCCGAGCATCCGCTGCTTGCAGTCGAGTGTATATATGACGCCTATTTATTGCGATTTTAAGTGCAAGGGAAAAAAAGAAAAAAGGAATATGTTATGCGGGAGGGCACTCAAGGCGTTGCTCTGTCAAATTTATATCGATTCAGAATATCAACAACCTGCAGGGCGGTGGCGGATCTTTTTAAATGCTGAACGGTGCTTGATGGATAATAGGATTGTCGGTCCAACCAGCGCGCAAAATCATCACTTCCAATAATTAAATGCCAATCCGGATGGGTGGCGGCGACTTCCGCATAAACGAGGACAGCATTGGTTAAATCGGAAGTGAAGGGGCCGTCGGTTTCAACAGCATGGTCGCTTGCAAACTGTTTTAAAGCGGCGGTGGTTTGCGGGCCAATGATGCCATCCAGCGGTCCCGTATCGTAGCCGTTTGCAATCAGACCCTTTTGGGCCCTTTTGACGCGCTCCGAATCCTGGTTGTATTTGCTCAGCGCTTCTTCAGTCAACAGGGCCTTATCGTCAGTTTTTATTTGGGGCCCGATTTTTGGTACCTCTGTTGGTGCCACAGGTATTTGTCCGGCCGATTCGCCGGACGGCTCTGGCACAGTTTCTTTTTGCAGAGGAGCCGTTGAAGCCTGCTGTGAAGCGATTGCAGGAGTCGGTTTTTCTTTTTCGATAACCGCCGTTTGAAGGTTTGGTTGTTCGGGCTTTTTGCGATCTGAAATTTGATAGAACACCAGGGCGCCCAAAACCACAGCGATGGCGATCAAACCGTATAACCATGTTTTTCCATGGGGAGGCTTGCGAATTTGGGACGGAATGGTTTCTTCAGGAGACAGCGATTCTTGTTCGGGTGCCAAAGGCGTCCCGCCGGGCGAAACCTGATCTTTTCGATCTTCAGCTTGTCCTTTATCCGGCGGTTTTGCCAGAAGAAAAGTACTCACACGTTCATAGGCTTCGTTTATTTCTTTTGACCTGATCTCAGCTTTGCGCCGGTAGCGCGGCAGATTTTGATAGGTTTGCGGGCGCCAGACCTCTGATAATTCTTTATAGGCCTGCTCGACCTCCTCGATCGACGCGGACATGTCAAGCCCTAATATGTCATAATATTTTTTCATATTATTACGGGGAAGTGTAAGTTCACTTTATTTACGGTTCGTCAGATTTTCATAAACGTCATTGATGATTGTTGCGGAAGCTTCTGACATGGCCCGGCTCATTGCTCCGGCTAAAGCCCTGGGGTTTCCTTGTTCGCAGGGCTTGCTCATTTGATAGGTTTTCTGGAAGCGGATTTTTTTATCCATGTCGGGTTCGTGTTCCGCCATGAAAGCAATGCTGAGCGCCAGAACCGCCTGGCAGCCATTTGCGGTGTCGGACTCCAAGAATTCATCCACGCTGCCTTCCAGTACATAGGCATATGGGAATTTGCTGCTGCGAGTCAGAACGGCTTGAAAAAGCAGGGATTGCTGCATGTCGCGGGCTAAAAAAAAGGTAACGGATTCTCCAGGGTTCGCACGCCACCTGTGGTAGGTGTACGCCGCTCTCTGGTAGGACGTATCGCGGTAGATAATTTTATGGGTGTTGTATATGGGGGCAACGCTAAATTGTTCGACCTTGATGACCGCCGCAACGGGCTGAAGACCGTGCATCCGGGGCGGATCATATTCCAGGCTGTAATAATCAATTTTGTTGCTGGGCTGCTTAAGATCAAGGCAGGCACTTAAAAGCAGCGTGAGAGCGATCAAGCAAATCTGAATTATCGTCGTGCGTGTCATCGATAATCTCCACTTATTGATTGCCGTCATTGACAATACGGGCCTTGGGCGGTTCGCCGAACAGTAATTGTGACGGGTGGTCGGCCAGCAGTTCCATTAGCTGCTTGAGGTTTTCACTGGCCATTTCCAGATTCTGCGCAGCGATCACCAGATGATGCATCAGTTCAGATATGGACGCATCGGTTCCACTGACCATCGCTGTACCCTTATTTAGGAGGATATTGGCATTTTCCATGGCCCGGCTAAAATTATCCAGGGCGGTTTTAATCGTCTCCTCTTTGCCGATGACCATACCCTGCACCCGGGCAAGCATGCGGTCGGCTTTGTCCAGCAGACTATTCAGTGATTGACCCGCAGTTTCTGCTGAGGCTAAAACTTTATACCATCTCTGGTCTTCCAGAATTTGTTCCATTTTCTCAAAAGATGAATTAATCGTTTCAGAAATGCGTTCCACATCGGCATCATCAACGCTTTGATTGATATTGTCCAGGGTTGCCTTAATTTTGTCTGAAATTTCCTCAAGGCCGAGTGCTTTTATCTGGCTGAGGATCTCCTCCAAGCCGCCAATTAATCCTTTGATTTCACTTGGTTTTGAGGCGATGATCGGATATTCCGAAGGAAAGCCAAGCGGAGGGGACTGATCCGCTTCGCCTGCTCTTTTTTGATCCAGTTCCACGAACATGCTTCCGGTAATTCCGACGGATTTTAGCTGCGCGACGATATTCTGGTCGAGCTTCTGGCCGGATTCTATTTTTAAGATGACTTTGATGAGTTTTGAATCCGGCGCCACGCCGATGCTCTCGACGCGACCGGTAAAGACGCCCCGGTATTTTACCGGCGAATCTACATCCAAGCCCTGAACGGACTCATCGAAATAGGTGACATAAAACCGGCCTTTTTGCAGAAAGCGGGACATGCCCAGCCAGATGATGACCAGTATCGCCAGAGCAAATCCAACGGCGACAAACAATCCGACGGCAAACTTTGTTTTCTGGGTGGCCATAAAAGCCCATCCTTTCCATTCGTAAGCGGATTACCTGAATTTTGCACGCGTTGGAGGCTTTCATATTCTCATTAATTTTCATGCAAGATTCAGGTATTAGCACCGGGCAGACGGTTAAAAAATTGTTTCACAAATGGATTGCGGCTTTGATCCCTTAAATGTTTCGGATCGCCATCTGCGATAATACCCCGGTTGCTTTTGTGCAGCATGATCACTCGACTGGCCACGGCAAAAATGCTCTCAAGCTCATGGGTAATGATGACCATGGTGGTTCCCAGGCTCTGATTGAGATGAATAATCAGATTGTCCAGCTCGGCTGATGTGACCGGATCCAGCCCGGCAGAGGGCTCGTCAAAAAACAGGATCTTGGGATTGAGTGCCATGGCCCTTGCCAGCCCGGCTCTTTTTTTCATCCCGCCGCTGATGGCAGACGGCAAATGATTTTGATAGCCATCGAGATTTACCAGATTGAGCTTCATCTTAATCAGGTGATCCACGGATTCTCTGGGCAGATCCGTGTACTCTAAAATCGGCAGGGCCACATTTTCAGCCACCGTCATAGAGCCGAACAGCGCGGCACTCTGGTAAAGGACCCCGACCTTTCTGAGTATCTGCTGCAAACCGTCTTCATCACATTCGCAAATGTCATCCCCATCGATGATGATTTCGCCGGACGCGGGCCGCTGAAGTCCCAAAAGATGCCTGAGCAAAGTGCTTTTGCCGCTGCCGCTGCCTCCCAAAACAGCAAATATTTCACCTTCATAAACGTCAAATGAAATCCGATCAAGAATAATGTCATCACCATATCTGGCGACCAAATTCTTAACCTGAATGACGGCTTTTCTACTCATCAGTCTTGTCCTATCCCCAGTAACGCAGTATGACGGCAAAAACGGCATCGGCCAGTATGATTAAAAAGATACTGCTGACGACGGCCGATGTGGTTGCCTGACCCACCTCGGCAGCGCCGCCTCTGACGTGAAACCCTCTCAGACAGCCGATCCCGGCGATCAGCAAGGCGAACACAGCCGCTTTCAAAAACCCCCAAAAGACATCAAAAATGGTTAAGGTTTTCAACGTTTGCGCCATATAGGCATTGGCCGTCAGATCCAGCATAGATACACCGACCACCAGACCGCCCATTATGGCAAAAAGATCGGAAAACAATGTCAGTATGGGAACCGTAATAACAGAGGCGATCATTTTGGGGACGACCAGAAAACGCGTCGGGTCAAAGCCCATGGTGAACAGGGCATCGACTTCGTCGGAAATTTTCATGGTTCCGATTTCGGCCGCAAACGCCGAACCCGATCTGCCAGCGACAATGATGGCCGTCATAATCGGCCCCAGTTCGCGGACCATGGCCAGACTGACAAGGGATGCCACATAGATGTTGGCGCCGAATTGTTGCAACTGCACCGAAGACATAAAGGCCATGATCAATCCCAGCAAGAAGCTGATCAGGCCCACAACAGGGAGCGCATCCACGCCGACTTTTTTCATAGCGCCGAAGGTGTCATCTGTTCGCAACGATCGGGGGTGCAAGCAAACATGGATCAGGGCCAAGCAGACCGACCCGATAAAAGAGAAAATAAAATTCAGATCCGCCACCTGACCGAAAATACCTTCGCCCAGGCGAATAAACATGTTGGGGGGAGATTTCCGGGCGAGTGTGGCCGGTTCACCCAACGCATCGTATTTGAGAATCGAGAGGATCTCTTTGACCCTTTGATCGGCGTTTTTAAGGTAAAGCCGGCTTTTTTGACCGGCCAGCAGATTTTTTAATTCAACCAGGACCAACGCTCCGAAATCATCCAGATAGGTTACTTTTTCGAGATCGACGGTCAGTACGGCCGGCAGCGGGGGCGTTAATGTGGATTTTATGCCCGCGATAGTTTCGGCGGCCGTGGCGGCATCCATGCGGCCCTGGATGTGAAGCGTCACAGCCCCGTCATCAGCGTGTGAGACTTCATAGCGGCAGGATTGAAATTCTTCTGAGTTACGCATAACTCAAGGCTTATCAAATTGGAGTTTTTCTAAATTTTTTACATCTATGCCATAGGCATTTGTCAGCGAATCCATATCCATTTGGAAGATCAGCCAGCCCATAAATGCGTTGTCTTTGTAAAGCTCAAAGGCGATCTCGGTGCCTTTTTTGCCCATGGGATGTTCTTTTTCGGGACGGTAAACAGTAAGTACTTTGTGAAGTGAGTCTTCACTTCCCTGAAATTCTATGGCGGCATAACTGCTGCCGATCATATCGCGGGCAGAGATATCTGCCTTTGTTGAATACGCGTTCACCACCTTTCTATCTTTGTCCAGCAAAACCAGGCCGGTATAGGGCATTGCGGTCGTTTGCTGAATATCAAAAAACTGTTGCATTACACGATTTATCGCTTCGGTATTCTGAACGCCCAACGGATCGGCCAGCCATGAATTGAGTAAAAAATAATCTTTGGCCAGAAGGTTGCCGAGCTCCTTTTGCCTTAAATTTACAGCCTGGTGGCCTTTTGAATAGTACGGATAGCCCAGAAAAATCGTCGCGGTCAGAAGGCCGATCAAGATAAATGCTGAGATAAGCCAAAAAAAGGCGTGCTTATATTTTTTCTCCAATTTTTTGGTGGCAGTGACATCGCGTCCCAACGAGAGGACACCCTGAAAGTTATGGTGGCCGTCGTAGAGCACGGTGAAGCTTGTTGAGATACAGCGTATGCCTTTCTGGGGGTGTTCGATATCAAAAATTTTCTCCCTGGCCGAATAGCGCGCTTGAACCTCTTTCAAAAAATTTTTATATTCGTCCGGTTTTGTGTAGATTTCATCCACACTGGTGTTGCGCATCCGGGACCAGTCCCGTCCATATAGTTTTTCAGCGGCAGCGTTCCAGACAAGGATGCGGCCCTCCTTATCCGTCATTATAACGGCGTCCGGCAATTGATCGCTTACTTCCTTCAAGCCATAAAGCATTTGGGTTGTTTCACTCAGCCATTGCGATAGATGCCGGATGATCTCCGGTCCCGCCGTCGGGCATTCTTTCAAAAAAAGCGTGATCTCTTCCTGGGGAATGCAAATAACCTCCACCTTCGTCTTTGCTTTCACAGAGGCTGTTCGTTTGTCTCCTACGAAAAAGGACACCTCTCCAAAGACGGATCCTTTTTCTGAGATGTCCCTTATTTTCTTGTCGCCCTTGAAAATTTCAACCTGGCCGGCCACCAGGATGTAGAGATCCTGCGAAACATCACCTTCTAAAAAGATTGTCTGACCGGAGTTAAAAGTGACCAGATATTTGGCTAAATCGGGATTTTTGAGAATCTCATCTATTCTGAAGCATTCCATATCGTAGCCATCTCATCCAAAGTTATTGTGCAGTCAATTTTCACTTATCAGATTTTTCTAAAAAATATCAAGCTTTCTATGATTGTCGGGATATGGGTTAAGGATCCAACTTCTATTGAAAAATATCACCACTTCCTTTGCTTTTGAAGTTTCAAGATGGTAAAAATATCAGATGATGATCAAAAAAACGATAACTCCACAGCAAAAGATTGTTCTGAACAAGCTTGCCTCTGTGAAACAATCCAAATTCAGGTCAAAATTTAAACTGTCTCAAAAAGAACGAGATTACATTGCAGCTAAAGGTCTCGGAACCATCAAAGACCATGCATTTCAATTTGTAATTAGGCGGATTGCCCCTGATTTTCCTAAGAATGATGGCAAACAAACACCCATGCGAGGCCATCCGGTATTCATTGCGCAACATGCGACCGCCACATGTTGTCGTAAATGCATTCAAAAGTGGCATGCAATCGAGCAGGGCAGGGCGTTGAATGAAAAGGAGGTGGCATTTATAGTGGCATTGATTATGGAGTGGATTGATCGACAGCAAAATGCAGAAAAAGGCTCGACGGCA
>JASFGZ010000230.1:0-7305 GCA_050123495.1 Desulfobacterales bacterium | reverse complement strand
GGTTGAATTTGCAAGACAATGCAAGTACCTGGGTGATGACGTCTGCGATGATCTGGATGCAGTCTATAATCACATCATGGGGCAACTCGTTAAAATGATCAGTCAACCGGACAAGTGGCTCATAAAAAAGCCACCGACGAATTCACCAGAATCTTGACGTTTCAACATTATAACGTTATAGCGTTAAACTTTTTGGGGCAGGAAAACCATGGCTACGGGAATAAAACGGGCAACTATTTATATCGATTCTGAGCTCCATCGGGCCTTGCGAATCAAGGCAGCTGAAACTTCCAGCTCAATTTCTGAAATTGTGAGTAATGCGGTTAAGCTGGCGCTGGCAGAGGACGCCGAGGATCTGGCTGCTTTTGAAGAACGGACAAAGGAACCGCTGGTTTCATTTGAAGATGTCTCAAAAGAGCTCAAGCGCAATGGCCGAATATAAGATCTATTTTAAACGATCCGCTGTAAGGGACCTTGACGCTATTTCCAAAAAGGATCTCCGGCGTATCATCAATCGCATCGATCTTTTTAAAAAAGATCCGCGACCACCGGGTTGTGAGAAGCTTTCCGGCTTGGCAAAATTATATGGAGTAGAAACAAAAGTATTTAAGCAAGCAGTAAAGCGTAACATCAACCGCTTCCCTGAAGACGTTATGTTTGAGTTGACTGGTGATGAATTTAAAAACTTGAGGTCACAATTTGTGACCTCAAGTTGGGGAGGTTCTCGATACATTCCAATGGCTTTTACGGAGCAAGGTGTCGCCATGCTCTCCAGTGTTCTGAAAAGCGATAAGGCTGTTCAGGTTAATATCCAGATAATGCGCGCATTTATAAAAATGAGGCAAATGTACATCAGCCATGAAGATTTAAAGCAAAAAATCATTGCCATGGAAAGAAAGTATGATAAACAATTTCAAATTGTTTTCGAAGCCATCAATCAACTATGGATAGAGGATGAGAAACCGAAACGAAAAATTGGTTATATAAAGGCACCCAAAACTTTTCCCGGCAAAAATAAAAAAACAATGAGTTCAAACTGAAATATGCAGCCCCAGCAAATCCTGAAAAAATACTTCGGATATGATACATTCCGCGAACACCAGCTCGAAGTTATCCAAAAAATAATTGATGGAAAAGATGCGTTCGTTCTAATGCCCACGGGCATCGGTAAGTCCATATGCTACCAGATCCCCTCAATCATTCGTCATGGCGTCGGGCTTGTCATATCTCCTTTGATCGCCTTAATGCAGGACCAGGTCGGCGCTTTGCGCCAAACCGGGGTCTCGGCCGAGTTCCTCAATTCGAGCCTGCCCCGGCAGGAAGCCCAACGTGTTGAAAAACGGGTGATGTCCGGTAAGGCTGATATTCTCTATGTCGCACCTGAACGCTTACAAAGCGAGGGTTTTCAGCGGTTTATCCGCAGATTTCCAATTGCTGTTTTTGCCATCGATGAAGCACACTGTGTATCCCAATGGGGCCATGATTTCAGGCCGGAATATCTCAAAATATCCGAGGTGACCGACGATTTTCCGAATGTACCGCGAATCGCTCTAACGGCGACAGCTGACACGGTTACACGCGACGATATACTGGAAAAGCTTAAATTAAGGCAGGCGGCGCAGTTCGTCTCCAGCTTTGATCGTGCGAATATCTGTTACCGTGTCCTGCTCAAAAGTAAGGACAAACAGCAACTGTACGATTTTATTGACAGCGAACATCCCGGCGAATCGGGTATTGTCTATGTCAGAACGCGGAGTCGCGCCGATCAAATCGCAAGCTGGCTGCAGGAAAAAGGGATGCCGGCTTTTTCTTATCACGCAGGATTAGACGCTCGCACCAGGACAAAACGTCAAAGACGATTTCTGCATGAGGATGGTCTTATCATTGTAGCGACCATTGCATTTGGCATGGGCATCGACAAGCCCGATGTGCGGTTTGTCGCCCATTTGGATTTGCCGGCCAGCATGGAGGCTTATTATCAGGAGACCGGACGTGCCGGCCGGGATGGGCGACCGGCGGATGCGTGGATGATTTACTCTCTTGCAGACGTGGTGGCCATGCGCAAACTCCTGGATCAATCGGAGGGAGATCAAGCCTTCAAACGCATTCAACAGCGAAAACTGGAAGCTTTGCTGGGGTACTGCGAGGCCGTGGCGTGCCGTCGGGAAGCCCTGCTGGGTTATTTCGGTGAGGCCTACCCGGCGCCGTGTCCAGCTTGTGACAACTGCTCCCAAACTGTGGAAGCCTGGGATGGTACCGTTGCCGCCCAGAAGGCGCTTTCCTGTGTGTATCGCACCGGCCAGCGCTTTGGCGCTGCCCACCTGACCGATATCCTGGTCGGAAAGACAGACACGCGCATCTTGCGCTTGCGGCACGACAAGCTAAAAACGTTCGGCGCCGGCAAGGAATTGTCCCCAAAAGAGTGGCGGTCGGTGTATCGCCAGCTGCTGGCGGCCGGTATGCTAAGCGTCAATATCGGAAAAATTTCAGGTTATCGTCTCACCGAAAAAAGCTGGTCTGTTCTAAACGGTGAACGCAAAGTACAGTTTCGTAAAGACCCCCGGCTGATCAGGGATAAAAAAGTCATCAAAGTATCACCAAAACACAAACCTGACTTTCTGAACGACGACGCCCGGCAGCTTTTCGAAAAGCTTCGCCAACTGAGGCTCGATCTTTCAAAAAAACTCGGGGTCCCGCCGTTTGTCATCTTTCACGATAAGACCCTATCAGAAATGGCAGCTTTCAGGCCAACCAGCCGCGGGGAACTCCTGGAGATCAACGGGGTCGGCGAACGAAAAGCCGAACAGTTCGGAGATGACTTTCTAAACGCAATTAATGCAGGCGCAGACCGGTCTGTATGAAAAAGGATTGAATGAGGTATTTTGTTTAAAAAAAGCCAGATGATGACATCCTGAAAACATCACCTGGCAACAGCCGTAATCTCGATTCGTCATAAAGTCATGTCTGTTTGATTTTTCGGTAATAGGTATCAGAGAGATATATCGCAGCTAAGGGATTGTGACCGGTCACGCGGTCTTTAACAGCCAAAACCGTCGTGGGTGCCTCGGCATATTTAAAAAAAATGGAATCGTGACCCACACACAGACCTAAAAGAATGTTAAGCTCTGTTTTCTCATGATTCAGTAGTTTGGCCTGGTAAATCGGATTGCACATGGACTCGTCGGTGCCTTGACGGATTTTGTCTTCATCCTGGATGCCGATGCGGTCCTTTAATGTCCTGCCTGCCTTACAAAGCACAGAAATCACCTCGAAGCCGCGGTCCTTTAAGATATCTGCTACGATGCCGGCTTCTTTGGCAAGACCGAGACAAAAGGCCAGGCCCAGGCGCTGGTATTGCATCTTTTCTGCAAACTCATATATTTCAACGATTCGGGTCTTCGTCGGCTGCATAACATAAGGCCGTTGGTGGCGGTTCGCGTAGCAAGCGGCCTCCTGCCGGGAAGCCTGTCTGGCAAACTCGCGTATTTCCAAGCGATCATATTCCTTGTCGGCTTCGGCGAAAACATGATCATAGGCTAGCGTTGGACACCCCTTTGAACTGAGTCCGTCATCATCCATACAAATTTTGTTCATCGCTTCATGACCACACGATGCACAGTCGGGCGGTGGTGTTTTTTTCTCTTTTGCCATTTCGTTTCCTTTGCGCTTCAGAATAGAACCTATCTCAAAAATATTTGAGATAGGTTCTAGGACAGGTTAAGAAATTCGCAATTGCGTGTCAAGCTCCAAAATCCGCAATGGAGTTGACCTCTGATCCCGATACCCCTATTCTATAGTGAGAAAAACCACCAAAATGCGATGATGCCCATTTCGAAAATAAACTTCTTCCAACCCGGGATATGGGAAAACGGGGCCTTTTTAAAGGAGATCGAACGCAACCTGGCCATAGCGGATGATCACTTTGCTTCCGGAAGATGGAAGCCGGCCATTGAATCCCGGGTTTTTGAAAAGTACAAAGCTACACTGGGTGGCCGGCCGATTGAAAGTTTCGATCCAGACGGCTATCTGGCCGAGCTCGACCTTGGGGAATCCTTGACTGCCGGAAGATCCAATATCGAATTGCTGCACGCTTTTCATCTGATCCAAGAATATCGTCCTGATCCACGCTATTTCCCGCTTGCAAAGAACATCGGCGCCTTTGTTCAGAATTTTTTTTTGTCAACCAGCCGAGTTTTCCCCGCTATCGTCAATGCTGTCGACCGTCTGATCGACCCCTTAGCGGTCAAATTAACTGAAAGAAATTATCAGACGGATCGATACCACACTGCCCCCTATGGCAGAATCGAGGAAATTATCAGAGGAGACCGAAGCGACCTCCCCAAAGAAGTACGCTATCTGGGTATTTTACGCCAAAAGGAGCCTCAATTCGCATGGGACCGTGGCCCCCATTCCGGAAGCATCGACCCGGGTCGCCGTGCGAATGAAAACTTCGGTACCTATGATATTGCATTGAAGTTTGGCTTTTGTGAGGCGCAGGCGCGCAGAATCGCAACAAAATGCTACGATGTCGACATCAGCCAAACCCACTATCACGATCCCCATGATCGCACCAAGCTCAGAATAACCGGTACGGTGGGTGAAATCGGAGACATCCAGCGGCATTACAACCGCAGTCCCGCCGGCGTGGAAGACACGCGCATTACCGCTGCAAAAATCCACCTTGAACGCGCCCTGCTACTGGCGGAAGAAGGCTTTTACGATGCCGCCGAGCAGGAATTCGCCATTGGTCTGCACAGTCTGCAGGATATTTTCTCACATGCCCAATTAACGCCCTTCACCCATACGTTTCTGGGGGAGTTCCCCGACCTCGTGAAGTATCATCCCTTATCCATGTTTGAAACCGCCGTTGCCACCGAGGGCTATTTCAAAAAATTCATCGCCGGCCTCAATTTAAAACCCATTGAACAGCCAACTGAATTGCAGACGCCCACCATGTGTTCTGGACGGCTGGTTGTTGGAAATGCCGCTCCCGAGGAAAAATCCAGGGTGTCGCAAAAATTGGCTGAATTCCCAAAAGGCTTGACAGCTTTCCTAAACAACAACGGCATCTGCGTTTTTGTGGGTGCGGAAGGAACAAAGCTTACCGAACTCGGATTCGGGACGGATCTTGACGGGGACGGAAAAATCATGCCAGGTAAATGGGTGGACGTCAATAAAGACGGCAAACGGCAATGGTTCGAGATGGAAGATCAATTTGCGAAGGGAAAAAAGTGGGATCGGCAACCGGCAGCCTATAATCATTACAATCGGATGATTTTTATCGCAGGCCGGTTTTTGAAAGAGCCTGTATTTGAATCGCTTTTAAAACACGAAATCAATCACGCGATTGATTTGACCTGCCGGGATAATCCGCAGCTAAAGCATAAATGGAACGCCTATATCGATAAACTTTATAACGCGGCGCGCCGCCAGGGAACGATCGCCTTTGACGAACTCGACCCCCACGAGTACTTTGCCCGGATTGAACAACAATAAATCATATTTATCATTGCTCCCTTTCAAAGATTCTCAGTCCTGCGTTTCTCCGATTTAGCCCAAATCGGCGACACTGACCCTTCAAATAAATACTATATATAGATGAAAAAATTTCATTTTACACCGCATAATGAAAGAGAAGGGGTCAAACCTTGAATTGTGAATTAAAAACCTGAACGGATGGCTGTTATTCACTATTCAAAATTTGACACCATTAACACATTAACCAATACTATATGTAGATGAATAACGTTCATTTTATACCACATAATGTGTTTTACTATTGACAGTTCAGAAAATGAGGTGTAATGGATTCTGATAACTCACAAGCGGATTTGGGGCAGCCGATACAAATGAAAACCACAAGGGGGGTTGAAGCTGCCCCTGATGAAAACCAGGCAAAGGAATCGACAGTTCATATTCACATTCAAGCTAAAGAGGAGGGTCAAGATGATTATAAGTTTTGTTAACCAAAAAGGAGGGGTTGGGAAAACCACCTCTGCTATTAATATTGCTGCCAGTTTGAAAAGAAGAAATTATAAAATCGGATTTATTGATGCAGACCCACAGGGCAGTGCCACGCATTGGCATGCCGTGGAAGACAACAGCGCCTTTGAAGTCCTGCATCATCCGGAACCGATTTCCAGGAGCGAGGTCGACGAGCTCTCCCAAAAGTACGATTATTTGGTGATTGATGCCCCCCCTGCATTTGGTAATATTACAAAATCAATATTGGCAGTAGCGGATCTTTCCATCATTCCATTGAGTCCCAGTTCGCTTGACATTTGGTCCTGCAAAGGAACATTGGAAATGGTAGATGAAGCTCGGGAAGAAAATCCTGAACTGGACGTCAAGCTTTTAATTAACCGGAAAATACCGGGAACCCGGGTGGGGCGCGAGGCCCGCGATTCGCTAGCCATATTTGATATGGATATACTGAATTCTGAACTATGCCAGAGAGTTGCATATATCGATGCAATGACCTCCGGGGTTTCGGTGATGCAATATGCACCCAACAGCAAAGCGGCTGATGAGGTCGAAAGCCTCTGCGATGAGATCACGCTTCCGCAGGCACAAAGCGAACCCCAGATACAGGAACCGTATCAATATGCGCAACCAAACGATGTTGAGGGTGAAAAACCTGAACCGTATTCACATATTCAGCCGCAGGAAGTCGATGATGAGAAGCCAGTCTGGTAAATTGGTTTTCGCCATCAATTAGGAATGCAAGCATGGCCAAGATAAAAAGAAGAAAACTCAAGTGGATCGCATCCGATTCTTCTCAGGTTGTTGGATATAAACTATACTGGTCTGAAAACGGCGCCGTAGACTATGATTCCCAATGCGCCATTCTGGGAAATGTCACTGAAATTATTTTACCCGATGATGTGAATTCTTTCACACCCAATGGCGGTTCCGTTGAATTTGGCATCACCGCCATAGATGAACTGGGGAATGAATCTGACATGATTACCCTGAAAGCACCCTATCAGTTTAATGTACCCAAAGCGCCGGAAGATCTGTATATGCAAAAATTAGACGAGTTTTGCATAACCGGCCAGCCGAACGATGCGGATGACAGAGTCGATTATTACATAACCAGCCATCAGAATGATGAATCTGATGAAAAAGAACCGATTATCCTGGTTGAAGCTGTCGGATCGATCAATTGAGTAAAATTCAGACAATTTGAAAATGGTGCTATTTTTAGCACGGAGATATGATTTCGGCGTTGATGTCCGATTCATCGCAAAGCAGGGTCATTCGATCCTGCTTTGCTATTTCTGAGGATAAGGCTTGACTCTTTGG
>JASFGZ010000229.1:0-7318 GCA_050123495.1 Desulfobacterales bacterium | reverse complement strand
GTCAGTTCAATGGATTTTTCGACTTCGAGTGGAACCTTCGACAGATCCGCCACCATCAGGCCAATCATCCCCTGGGCCGCGCTGTTAAATAATTCTAGCAAGTTGATCCCGAAAACTCGCAACGCTCGATCGGCGGTATGCTCGATTTCTTCAAAACCCATCTTTTTATGCAGTTCCGGTTTTTTATCAATTGCGAATCGGAAAGAAAACTAACCTAAAATCACGGATCCGGTAATGACTTTATGACCTGGAAAGTCTGGCTCCCAGCTGACAGCTTTAATTCTGATGCAACTAAATAGATGAGGAATCGTTTCGATTCGGCTTGAAGAGCCGCTGTGATGGATATCGTTCGGAAATGACAGATAACTATGTAACACGCGTCAGGTTTTTATACCTATACAATTAACAATTTAACGAGCAAAGTCAAGGAGATAATGATATTGCCGGGATCAAGGTGCCTGCGGTCAAAAAAATCTTTACAATTTCAGCAAGGGTGATTTATAAGCGAAAGTGAATAATGCTGTTTCTTTTCTTATCCAATCATACACCTAAACGTTTATATATCTAATCCTTTTGCTTTTCTGCAGTTTTAAAAATCAATTGCATCAGGAATGAGGTGCTGAATGAAACATCAATATGATGTGGTTATTGTGGGGGCAGGCCTGGCCGGACTGCGTGCGGCAGTCGAGATCGGAAAAGATGCACGGGTCGCCGTTCTGTCAAAAGTATTTGCCACGCGTTCTCACTCCGGGGCCGCCCAGGGCGGAATTGGTGCTGCACTTGGCAATGAAGAAGAAGACCATTGGGAGTGGCATATGTTTGATACGGTCAAGGGCAGTGACTACCTGGGGGATCAGGATGCTATCGAGATTCTGGCCAAGGACGCTCCCCGTGCCATTTATGAACTGGAAAACCTCGGGGTTCCGTTTAATCGTACATCTGAAGGCAAGATCGCTCAAAGAGCCTTTGGTGGGCATACACGCGATTATGGCAAAGCACCGGTCAAACGGGCCTGCTATGCGGCAACGCGAACCGGCAGAGTCATTTTGGACACCCTTTGGGAGCAGAGCCTGCAAAGAGATATCGAATTCTTCGATGAATTCCAGATGTTATCCCTGATCGTTCACAAAGAGCAGTGTTGCGGTGTGGTGGCCTATGAATTGGCCACCGGAAAATTGCATACCTTCCACTGTAAAGCGGTTTTGCTGGCCACGGGCGGGGCCGGCAAAATCTTCAAGACCACTTCCAATGCATTCGCCAGTACCGGCGACGGCATGGCCATTGCTTATCGTGCCGGCGCCCCATTAGAAGATATGGAATTTGTTCAGTTTCATCCCACCGGAATTTATAAGCTGGGGATCCTAATCAGTGAAGCCGCCCGTGGAGAAGGCGGCATCTTGCTCAACAATGACGGTGAACGGTTCATGGAACGCTATGCGCCGGTTATCAAAGATCTGGCACCGCGTGATATGATCTCGCGCTGCATGCTGGAAGAAATGCGCGCGGGCAGGGGTATCGATGGGAAAGACTATTTTCACCTGGACCTGACGCATCTGGGCCAGGATGTCATCGAAAGCAAGCTGGCCGAAATAACCAGCTTTGCGCGCACCTATGCCGGTGTCGATCCGGTTGAAGAGCCGATTCCGGTTCAGCCCACCTGCCATTATATGATGGGCGGCATTGCCACGGATTACGAAGGCCGCGTAAGCCTTGATGAAAAAAATACACCGTTTAACGGACTTTACGCAGCCGGAGAATGTGCCTGCGTATCGGTGCACGGAGCAAATCGGCTTGGCTGCAACGCGCTTCTCGACACGCTGGTTTTCGGGCGACGGGCCGGCATGCAGATCAAAGCTTTCGTTCAGTCTGTTGCGCACCCCAAGCTTCCCGCCAAAGCGGATAAAAGCGACGCAGAGACAATTCGGGCGTTGATGAAAAGCAGCGGTAAAGAGACCAGCGGTACCATCCGTGCCGAGCTTCAGGAAAGCATGATGGAAAACGTATCTGTTTTCCGTCAAAAAAATAGTCTGACCGCTGCTTTGGATAAACTAAAGCAACTTAAAACACGGTATCGAAACCTATGCATTCAAGATAAAGGAAATTGCTTTAATCGCGACCTTTTGGATGCCATCGAGCTTGGCCACTTATTGGATCTGGCGGAAGTGATTACACGGGGCGCGCTTAATCGTGAAGAAAGCCGTGGCGCCCATTCCCGGGAGGATTTTCCGGAGCGTGACGATGCAAAATTCCTGGTCCACACGATGATCCGTTACCACGAGGCGAAAGGGGCGCAGATTTTCACCAAGCCGGTTGCCGTTACCAAATTTGAACCCAAAGAGAGGAAATATTAAAATGAAATCTACCTTCAGCGTCTTTCGATATGATCCCAAGGTGGATAAGAAACCAAGATACCAGGACTATGAAGTCGATGCCGAACCGACTGACAAGATTCTGGATTGTTTAAACAAAATCAGATGGGAACAGGATCCGACATTGGCTTATCGTTATTCTTGTGCCCATGGTATCTGCGGCTCTGATGCGTTAATGATCAACGGTAGAATTGAGCTGGCCTGTCAGAAACTCGTGCGTGATTTTAAGACCGGAAACAATTTTGTGATTGAACCGTTGCCGTTGTTTGAGGTGGTCAAGGACTTAATTGTTGATCTGGAGCCTTTTTTTGAAAAGTACCGCCAGGTGCAGCCTTACCTGATCGGTGGCCAAAACGAATCGGATAAGGAGTTTATACAGAGTTCTGAGAATCAGGAGGTCATCGAGCCCGCCTTGAGATGTATCCTGTGTGCATCCTGCACCGCCGCCTGTCCCATGAACCGCGTCAGGCCGGATTATCTCGGACCGGCAGCGTTACTGCGTGCCTTTCGATACATTTTTGATTCACGCGATTCAATAACCGATGCGCGATTGAAAAAAATTGACAACCCGGATGGTATCTGGGGTTGTAAAACCATGTGGTGGTGCACCGAGGTCTGCCCCAAAGAAATCCCGATCACCAAATGTTTGGGACAGATCAAACGCGCGATCAAACAAAAGGAGAAAGGGAAATAAACCTTTTCAAAATCGTCGAAAATACTTTGATTTAGTGTAATCTTAATCGACCGTGAGTCGCTTTTACTGAATAAATCCATCGAAATACGAAATCACTTTTTTCGTGTTTTTATGCTTTCGTGCTTTCGTGATAGATTTTTTGAACTTGTATTACCAGACGATCGGTATTTTTCGGTATGAATTCATTTCCTGAAAATATTTTTGATCTACCGGATATGCGTGAAAAAATCCATGTTTTTACCGATCGCAAACATGCGGGCACATTTCCACCTTAGTGAAGAACAAATTGAAGCAGGCAAAGAAAACACGCTAAATAAGGTCAAGCGACGGGTAAATATCCTTAGAGGCGGTAGCCCGTTTCCGGATCTGAAGGGACGCCCGGTCTTACGGGTGGATGACGGTCTGGCCTCCGGGTTTACATTCATGGTGGCCGCCGAATCGGTGAAGAAAGCCGGGGCCGCTTCAATTACGGTTGCAGTTCCAACGGGCCACATGGAATCTATTTATACAATCATCGGGCAGGTCGATGCGGTTTGCTGCCCGAATATCAGAAGCGGCATAAGCTTTGCTGTGGCGGATGCTTACAAACAATGGTCTGATGTGACTGAGGCAGAACTGCTGAATTTGCTCAAAAAAGGGCGAGATCATGCGCTTTGATAACACCTGACTTGAGCGATTATCTCGGTCGAAGATCTTGAAACGCTCATTTTAGGTAGCGATTAAAAGGAGGCTATCATGCCGGAGAAAAATTTGCTAACCGGATTTTCGTTCTTTTCCGATGTCGATTCCGATACCCTGGAGGCCATCTCAAAAAAAGGTGAAATTTTGGAATTTAATGCTGAAGATGTGATTTTTCACTGTGATGCGCCTTCGACGCATTTTTATGGGCTTCTGGAGGGGGAAGTTGATTTGATTCTCGTTTTTAAAGACAAGGTATTAAAAACGGATATTGAATACGAAGAAGCCATTCAAGCCAGTATGGTCGATGAAGAAAAGACGATTATCGTTGATACAGTAGTGCCGGGCCAGGTATTCGGGTGGTCTTCCATAGTGGGTCCCGGGACAAGAACCGTCACTGCTGAATGTTCAGAAACCAGCCGAGTTATTTCAATCCCGGCCGATGAGCTCAAGGCCATGTTTGATAAGGACCATACTCTGGGTTACATCGTCATGAAGCGCTTGAGCAACATTATTGCCAAGCGGCTTCGAAATCGGACTGAAAAATTGATTGAGACCTGGGGGGAAGCCTTTGATATCGGCTCCATCTAAAAGCTGTCTTAAAAATGCATCTAACGCCCAAGGCCTGCGTTGCAAACCGATTCAAAATGCTCACATACTATCGTGTATGCTCCGCTTTTGAATCGATTTGCGCCTTACCCTTGAGCGTGATCTACAATTTTAAGACAGCTTTTGGTTATACGGTTGAATCCGCCTCCGGCGGAATGAGCGCCTTGTCCTGTTAAAAAAGAAAAGGGACTTATATGGGTATTTGTTGGGCAACGGGCTAGGGGGCACTGCCCATTTCTTATTGGATATCACTTCGAAAAATGATTATTTTTTGAGCGCTAAAAGGAAAGATAAGGAATTATTGCGATGAAAGCTTTATTTTTCAAGCAGCATGGAGAGCTGGATGTTATTCAGTACGGAGACGTGCCTGATCCGGTGCCGGGACCCGGTCAGATAAAAATAAAAGTGCGGGCCACTGCTCTGAATTATCTGGATATCTGGGTAAGGCGCGGCTGGCCCGGACTTAAACTCGAAATGCCCCACTGGTGTGGTGCAGATATAGCCGGAGAAATTGTCGAGCTGGGAAAGGGTGTATCAGACTGGCAAGTGGGCCAACGGGTTGTGGCGGATCCGGGTATTAATTCATTTGAAGACGAATTTACCGCTCGGGGGGAAGATTCTGTAAGTCCCGGGTATGACGTTCTCGGCGAGCATCAGCGCGGTGGCGCTGCCGAGTACATTGTGCTTCCGGCCAACGGCGTGGCAGCAATACCGGATCATGTCGATTTTGCAGAGGCCGCCGCACCTCTATTGGTGACGCTAACCGCCTGGCGGATGCTCATCCACAGGGCTGCCTTACGTGCCGGAGAATCTGTACTGGTTGTGGGCTCCGGTGGCGGCGTTAACAGCATGTCTATCCAGGTGGCTAAGCTTGCCGGTGCCTTTGTATATGCCGTAGCAAGTAATGAGAGAAAAGCACAACTGGCCCAAGAATTAGGTGCCGATGTGGTACTGGATCGCTCCAAGGTCGGTTGGGGCTCTGAGATATTTAAACTTACCGACAAGCGGGGAGTTGATGTAGTCGTTGATAATGTCGGAAAAGCAACGCTTACCACCAGTATGCAGGCTTTGACAAGGGGCGGTCGGATTGTGATTGTCGGCAACACCAGTGGACCGCAAACCGAAATCGATATCCGCTATATTTTCGGAAAACAGATCAGCCTGATCGGCAGCACCATGGGAAGCCACCAAGATTTTAAGGATGTGATTGCCATGCTCTGGGCCGGCAAACTCAAGCCGGTGATCGATCGGGTGCTGCCGTTAAGTGAGGGCCGCCAGGCATATGAAATTATGGAGAGAGGGGAGCAGGTAGGGAAGATTGTCTTAATTCCATGAATTTTTTCATGTTTAAAATATTCAAGCCGACCTGGTTATTGAGTTTTTTAGATGTAGTCCGTCGTCAGTGGTCCGTTGTTCGTTGTGGAACGATTTGAAATGACGGCATCATAAAGCGGTTTTCATTGTGTCTGCAACGGACAACTATCCACGGACAACAGACCCTATCCATATAGCTTCATCAGCTCACGGAAAATCACCAATTTTTGTACATCCTGGGTGCCCTCAGCTAAAGACGATGCCCAGGCATCCATGGGGAATTTATGAATTGGGTGTTCCCGGATGACCGATGCGGCCCCAAAAATATCTGCAGCCCAGGAGGTGGTGCTGCGGGTTATTTCCACAGCAAGATATTTTGCCAGTGATGAATCCTGCCGAAAATTTTCGTTTTGGTCCATTTTCCAACAGGCCTTCCAAAGCATCAGCCGCGCCGCTTCAATTTTTGCGTAAAAATCAGCACCTTCAAAAGCTTTGGCTTGAAAGTCTGTGATAATTTGACCGAATACCTTGCGTTTTTTGGCATGTTCGAGAGCCAGTTCAAATGCACCGACGGCCGTTCCCAGAGTCAATGCGGCAATAGGAACCCGGCTATAGGTGAATATGGTCAGGACCTGCTGCAGCCCTTGTCCTTGATTGCCCAGAACATGATCATCAGAGACAAATACATCGCGAAACTTCAGGCGGGTCAAATCAGACGGAATCCAGACCTGTTTGTTCAGTTTTTTTCTCTGAACTCCCTCTGCACGCAGATCCACTAAATACATGGAAAGCCGGTTGTTTCTTGAAGCCCGGGGATCTGATACCGCTGTAATGACAGCCAGATCGCTGATAAATCCGTTGGTCACATAGGCCTTGGTGCCATTGAGCAGCCAGCCGCCCTTAACTTTTCGGGCGCTCATTTCGATGCCGGCCACATCGCTGCCGGCCTGACGCTCGGTATTCCCAAGACACATCAATGTCTTGCCCCTGACAGCGGAATTGCCATACTGTTTCTTAAGGTTATCTGAGCCGAAGAGGAACAGACCCATAAGCCCTAAATCGATTTGGGCCAGGACCGCCACCGCCACGCCCGGGGACACCTTGGCCAATTCCTCTGCAATTAAAGCTTCCCTAAAGGCCGAGCTTTTGAACAGGCGGCCTTCTTTCAACTCAATTCCATACCAATTGCCTTTTCCCATTTCATCAAAAAATTTAGCGGGTATTTCCTGGCTTTTATACCATAGCGGCAGTTCAGATATGACGCGCGATTTGAGAAATTCTTTAAAGCGTATGATTTCTTCGTAAAGCTTCTTGGGTATTGAAAAATCCATGGTTTCTCCTTTTGCCTCAAAAATATAGACATAAAGCTTCAGAAAACAAGGCGTTCGATAAAATGAAGACCATCCAAACTAAGGTTAAGTCGCTTCAGTCATTTTCTCCTTACGGATGCGGTCAAAGGCGCGGCGGTGCCTTAATCGGTGCAACGAACACGATGTAAGCGTGGATTCTTACAATCGTGTAATCTCGTGCAAAGCCCCCGGTTTGGAAACGCCAGAACCAAATTTCAAATTGAAAAACCTTTCATAGGATAAAAATTAACCGCTTTCTTTATTTATAATTTACAAACCTGATTGAAAATAGTATCTAAATAAAG